>JALTZY010000141.1 GCA_027045905.1 Paracoccaceae bacterium | reverse complement strand
GACTTCGCCGAGGGGATCCACCCCAGCGCGGTGATCGCGCCGGGCGCCGAGATCGGCCCCGGCGCCCGGATCGGGGCCGGCACGGTGATCGGTGCCCATGTGCGCATCGGTCCCGACGCCCGAATCGCCCCGCAGGTGAGCATCGCCGCCAATGTGCGTATCGGTGCCCGGGTGCTCCTGCATTCGGGCGTGCGCATCGAACATGACGTGGAGATCGGCGACGATTTCATATGCCATGCGAACAGCGTGATCGGCTCGGACGGGTTTTCCTTCAAGAAGATCGCGCGCGTCAGCCGGGTCGAGGAGATGCGGGCCGGGATCGGCACGGGCGGCGGTGCGGGGGGCGCGGACGCCGGTGCCGCGGACGCCGGTGCCGCGGACGCCGGTGCCGCGGGTGCCGGGGAGCGGGACCGCTGGGAGCGGGTGGCCTCGCTCGGGGGCGTGGTGATCGGCGACGAGGTCGAAATCGGCGCCTCCACCACCATCGACGCGGGCACCATCCGGGCCACCCGGATCGGCAGCGGCACCAAGATCGACAACCAGGTGCAGATCGGCCACAATGTGGTGATCGGCCGCGACTGCCTGATCTGCGGCGATACCGCTCTTGCCGGCTCGGTGCAGGTCGGCGACCGGGTGGTGCTCGGGGGCAGTTGCAAGGTGTCCGACAATCTGTTCATCGGCGATGACGTGATCGCTGCCGGGGCCACGGTGATCTTCAGCAACGTGCCCGCCGGGCGCCAGGTCTGGGGCAATCCGGCGGTCAGAATCGATACCCAGATGGCGATCAACCGCGAGCTGCGCCGCCTGCCGCGCCTGGCCGCGCAGATTCGGGACTTCCTGCAACAGAATGCCGCAAAAAGCATCGCAAAAAGGGAGAAATGACCCGAACATTGCGCGCAGAGGTTGAGTGGCGTGCCGATTTGCGCCATCCTCGGAGGATATATGGGGAATCGGCTTCGCAAGGGGCCGCGAGAAGGCGCAGCCGCCCTGTGGCTTGCGATCTGATCTGGGGTGGATAGGCTGATGCGCCGTGTCGTGATTACCGGACAGGGGACGATCAATGCGCTCGGGCACGATGTGGCCGAAACCCTGGCCGCCTTTCGCGCCGGCCGGAGCGGTATCGGCGAAATGCGCTTTACCGATATCGAACGGCTTTCGGTTACCCTGGGCGGGCAGGTGCGCGGCTACGATCCGAGCGCGCATTTCAGCCGCAAGGAACTGGCGATCTACGACCTCTTTACCCAGTTTGCGCTGCTGGCCGCCGACGAGGCGGTGGCCCAGTCCGGCCTTTCCTTCGAGGGTGAACTGGGCGAGCGCGCCGCGGTGGTGCTGGGCAATTCCGGTGGGGGCATGCAGACGCTCGACCACAATTACCGCGAGGTGTTCGAAGCGCGCAAGAACAAGGTCCATCCCTACACGGTGCCCAAGCTGATGAGCAATGCGCCGGTGAGCCATGTCTCCATGCGCCATGATATCCGCGGCCCCGCCTTTACCGTGGCCGCCGCCTGTGCCTCGTCCAATCACGCCTTCGGCCAGGCCATGGCGATGATCCGGGCCGGGATCGTGGACGTGGTGCTCAGCGGCGGCTCCGAAAGCATGCTCTGCTTTGGCGGGGTCAAGGCCTGGGAGGGGCTCAGGGTGATGTCGCGCGATGCCTGCAGGCCCTTTTCGGCCAATCGCTCGGGGCTGGTGCAGGGGGAGGGGGCGGCGGTCTTCGTGCTGGAGGAATACGAGCATGCCCGCGCCCGCGGCGCCGATATTCTGGCCGAGATGACCGGCTTTGCCATGACCTCGGATGCCTCCGATATCGTCATGCCCAATGTGGACGGCCCCCTGCGCGCCATCCGCGGGGCGCTGGCCGATGCGCGGCTGAACCCGGAAAGGGTCGGCTATATCAATGCCCACGGCACCGCCACCCGGATCAACGACCCGATGGAGTGCCGCGCGGTGTCGGTGGCGCTCGGGGAAGCGGCGGAGCGGGTGATGCTGTCTTCGACCAAGGCCATGCACGGCCATGCCATCGGCGCCACCAGCGCGCTGGAGATGCTGGCCTGCATCATGGCCCTGCGAGAGGGCGTGATCGCCCCGACGATCAACTTCGAGGAACCCGATCCCGAATGCCCCCTGGATGTGGTCCCCAACGAAGCGCGCGAGGCGAAGGTCGAAGCGGTGCTGTCCAATGCCTTCGCCTTCGGCGGGCTGAATGCGGTGGTGGCGCTGGGGCGGGTGTAGCGAAGCGCGCCGGCCTCACGCCGCGGCCAGAGCCGTGCCTGCCGCGGCTTCGCTCCGGGGGGCCATGATTTTCTGCGAAAAATCGCCGTGCCGCCCCGCGCTCAGATCGGCGCGCAGGCCCTGGCGAGCCAGGCGCGGGCCGGGGCCGAGAGGCGGGGAGCGAGGCAGGCGAGACATTCGGCGTGGTAGGCGTCGAGCCAGGCGCGCTCGCCACGCGAGAGCATGCCGGGCACGATCAGGCGGCGGTCGATGGGCACATGGGTCAGCGTCTCGAAGCACAGCATGTCGCGCGCATCGCCCGCCTCGGAGCGCTCGGCGGGGGCGACCAGCACCAGGTTTTCGATGCGGATGCCAAAGGCCCCGTCGCGGTAATAGCCCGGCTCGTTGGACAGGATCATGCCGGGCTCCAGCGCCACGTCGGATGTACGGCTGAGGCGCTGCGGTCCCTCATGGACCGAGAGGTAGGAGCCGACCCCGTGGCCGGTGCCGTGGTCGTAGTCGAGATGGGCGCGCCAGAGCGGATAGCGGGCGATGGCGTCCAGATCGCGCCCGGCGAGCCCCCTGGGCCAGCGCAGGCGGGAAATCGCGATCATGCCCTGCAACACGCGGGTAAAGCAGGCCTTTTCCTCCTCTCCCGGCGCGCCCACCGGCAGGGTGCGGGTGATGTCGGTGGTGCCGTCGCGGTATTGGCCGCCGGAATCCAGAACCACCAGGTCGCCGGGGGCGAGGGGGCGGTTGGTCTCTTCGGTGACGCGGTAATGGATCACCGCGCCATTGGGCCCGGTGCCGGCGATGGTGTCAAAGGAGATGTCCATGAGCGCGCCGGTGGCGTGGCGCTGGCTCTCCAGTTCGGTCACCAGGTCGATCTCGGTGAGCGTGGTATTGGGGGCGGTGGCGTCGAACCAGGTGAGGAACTCGACCATGGCCGCGGCGTCGCGCAGATGGGCGGCACGCGCGCCGGCTATCTCGGCGGCATTCTTGCGCGCCTTGGGCAGGATGCAGGGATCGGGGGCAAAGGCGGTCTCGATCCCGGCGGCTTCGAGGATCTGCGCGATGGCAAAAGGCGCGGTGTTGCGATCGAGGCGCACGGGGCCGGAGAGGGCGGCGAGGGCATCCGCGAAGGCTTCGCCGGGTCGCAGCGTCACATCCGGGCCGAGATGAGCGCCGATATCGCCCGGGCGGGCGGGATCGGTGAAGAAATCGACCCGGTCGCTGTCGTGCAGGATGGCAAAGCCCTGTACCACCGGGATATGGGGGATGTCGCGCCCGCGGATATTCAACAGCCAGGCGATGGAATCGCTGAGCGTCAGGATCGCCGCGCGCTGGCCCGCGTCGCGCAGGGCGGCGGCCAGTTCGCCGCGCTTTTCGGCGTGGGATTTACCTGCATATTCAAGGGGATGAGGGGTGATCGGCGCGACCGGCGGGGCCGGGCGGTCCTGCCAGATGCGATCGACGAGGTTGTCGCAGGGGGTGAGTGCGATGGCGTTGCCGGCCAGCCCCGCGCGCAGCTTTTCGATCTCGCGGGGCGTGTGCAGCCAGGGATCGAAGCCGATGCGCCCGCCCTCGGGGAGGTTTCCGGCAAGCCAGTCGGCGGGATCGGTTTCGGGCCAGTGGACCGGGGTGAAATGGGTGAGATCCACCTGTTGGCGCACTTGGTTGCGGTAGCGCCCGTCGATGAAGATTCCGGCGCTTTTTTCAAGCGCGATGCAGAAGCCCGCCGAGCCGGTAAATCCGGTGAGCCATTCCAGCCGCTTGTCGGCGTCGGCCACGTATTCCCCCTGGTGGGCATCGGCACGGGGGATGATGAAACCGGCGAGGCCCTGGGCTTGCATTTCGGCGCGCAGGGCCTTGAGGCGGGCGGGGCCGTGGGAAGGGTCGGCCTGACTGTGGAAGCTCTGGAACATGTCTGGCGCTCCTGTGGTTTCGCCCCGGCTGCCCGCCGGGGGGCGCTGCCTCCCGCACCCCCCGGAGTATTTGGAGAAAGATGAAGGGATGCGGGGGCTACATCGCCTTTTTCAGCCCCATGACGCGGGCGCGGGCGCGTTTGTCCTGGTCGAACAGGGCGGCGAGCTGTTCGGTCATGGCGCCGGCGAGCTGTTCGACATCGGTGATGGTGACGGCGCGCTCGTAGTAGCGGGTGACGTCGTGGCCGATGCCGATGGCGAGCAGCTCGACCTGCTTGCGCTTCTCGATCATGGCGATCACGTCGCGCAGGTGTTTTTCGAGGTAATTGGCGGGATTGACCGAGAGGGTGGAGTCATCGACCGGGGCGCCGTCGGAGATCACCATGAGGATCTTGCGCGCCTCGGGGCGGCAGGCGAGGCGGCGGTGGGCCCATTCGAGGGCTTCGCCGTCGATATTTTCCTTGAGCAGGCCTTCCTTCATCATCAGCCCGAGATTGGGGCGCGCGCGCCGCCAGGGGGCGTCGGCGGCCTTGTAGATGATATGGCGCAGGTCGTTGAGGCGGCCGGGCTGCTGGGGCCGGCCGTCGCTGAGCCAGCGCTCGCGCGACTGGCCGCCCTTCCAGGCGCGGGTGGTGAAGCCGAGGATCTCGACCTTGACCTGGCAGCGCTCGAGCGTGCGCGCGAGCACGTCGGCGCAGATCGCGGCGATCGAGATCGGCCGGCCGCGCATGGAGCCGGAATTGTCGAGCAGAAGCGTCACCACGGTATCGCGGAACTCGGTATCCTTCTCCTGCTTGAAGGAGAGCGGCGTGGTCGGGTTGGCGACCACGCGGGCGAGGCGGCCGGCATCGAGGATGCCTTCCTCGAGGTCGAATTCCCAGGAGCGGTTCTGCTGCGCCTGGAGGCGGCGCATGAGCTTGTTGGCGAGGCGGCCGACCGCGCCCTTCAAGGGTTCGAGCTGCTGGTCGAGCCAGGCGCGCAGGCGTTCGAGCTCGGCCGGCTCGGCAAGCTCCTCGGCGCGAATTTCCTCATCGAAATCAGTGGTATAGACGGTATATCCCGGGTCTGCCTCGCTGACCGGCGCGGGCGGGGGCGGCTCCATCTCGGCCTCGCCGTCGGGCTGCTCGCTCTCGTCGTCCGGCTCCATTTCGGCCATGTCGTCCATGGAGACCATGGCTTCGGAAGCGTCGTCGGTGGGCTCCTGCTCCTGCTCGGGGCTGGCTTCTGCCTGCTCCTCTTCGCTGCTTTCGTCGCTGCCCTCTTCGCTCTGGTCGTCCTGGTCCTGCTCGGCCTCGTCCTCCCGGTCCTCTTCTTCGCGGTCGGGGTCGTCGCCAAGCTGGTCGCCATAGCCGAGGTCTTCGATCACCTGGCGGGTGAAGCGGGCGAAGGCCTGCTGGTCGTGGAGGATTTCGGCGATCCCGGCCAGGGTGTCGCCGGCGTTTTCCTGGATGAAGTCGCGCCAGAGGTCGAGCACGTTTTGCGCCGCCTCGGGCAGGGCACGGCCGGTGGCAAGCGCGCGCACCATGTAGCCGGCGGCCTCGGGCAGCGGCGCGCTGCGCTGGTCGGTGAGCTGGCCGAAGCCGCGCCGGTCGGCATCGGCGCCGATCTTGGCGTCGATATTGCCGGCGGTGCCGGGCATCAGGCGTGCGCCCATGGCCTCGCAGCGGGCGGTCTCCATGGCCTCGTAAAGGTCGCGCGCCATCTGGCCTTCGGGGGCGTAGCGGGCGTGGGTCGCGGCATCGTGGAAGCGGTGGCGCATGGCGTAGGAATCGGCGGTGCCGCGCGCGAGCAGCACTTCGTCGCGCGTCATCCGCCGGGTCACCTGCGGCAGGCGCATCGTGTCTTCGGTCTGGCCGGGCGGGTCCACCGTGAAGCTGACCGAAAGCTCGCTGTCATCGGCGAGCGTTTTCGTGGCCTCGGCAAGGGCCTTCTTGAACGGATCGGCCGGATTGTCGGTGGGTTTCTTCATCAGGCCGTCCCCCTCTGTTCGTGAGGCCAAGTCCTTTCTTGCTTGATTGACCACCCGAAACGCCACCTGTTTAGGCGACGATCTTCAGTCTGTTGTACTTTATTAATACGGATTTCCTGGCAGGAAGGTTCTTTTTCCAACCAACCAAATGGAGCAATCAGTTCTCCCCCAGCCCACCAATTCGCAGTCACAGCCAGACCGAACACAAATGATTCAATGGTCGGCGGCAGGGAAAAATTGCGTGCACGCTCGAACCAAGATATTAAGTCGGTCTTGGGGGGAATTGGAGCGCCCCCAACCCCAAAACGAGCAAAATGGCCTCGGATATGAGCTTTCAAGGTCTCTGTGAGCTTTTGCCCCAACCCCTCATTTTCGAGTGCAGAAATCTGTAAATTCAAGATGTCTGACCAGCCGATGGTCTTTGCTCCCAAGTGTTTGATGCTGGCTTTATGCCGATCGTCAATCAGGAAACAGCCAAGGCGTGTTGGGATCTGACGCATGCTGGGCAAATTACTATAGCTTGATAGTTTAGTGCGGTCTTGTTCGTTGATGCTCGGTCCGCTGGGCCTCTTTACTTCAAAAGCAAGCAAGCCATCTCCAGAATCGGTGCGCCAATGAAGAATAATGTCCGGAATGATAAAATTTCTTCCGTGTTTCTCTCGGAGCTGTGGGTCAAGCGTTTCTTCACAGGCATATGCAAATCGTGCCATGCGAACCGGTGGGGATTTCTGGCCCAACAATTCAAGCAGTTGGTTTACCCACGTGTAGTGGCTAAAAATACTGAAAGTATGAAAAAGGGATAATGTGGTATGATCTTCTGAACGTGGATTGAAAAAACTCCGGTTGGCGGCCATGGTGTGGTCCCCCCAGACGCGGCGCAAAGCATGGTAGGTGTGTGTTGCTCTACCATCTGGAAGGGCCGGCAAAGCATGCCACCAATGCGTCAGTTCACGTTTCTTCATCGCGCCCTCCGGGGCTTACCCCAGGCTCATGGAGGCGGCGGATTCCGGCAGTTCCTCGTCAAAGCAGCGCTGGTAGAATTCGGCCACGGTCTGGCGCTCGAGCTCGTCGCACTTGTTGAGGAAGGAGAGGCGGAAGGCATAGCCCACATCGCGGAAGATCTCGGCATTCTGCGCCCAGTTGATCACCGTGCGGGGGCTCATCACCGTGGAGAGGTCGCCATTCATGAAGGCGGTGCGGGTGAGGTCGGCGAGCGTGACCATCTGGCTGATGGTGCGGCGGCCGGATTCGGTATTGTAATGGGGGTTCTTGGCCAGCACGATCGCCGTTTCCGCATCGTGGGAAAGGTAATTCAGCGTCGCCACCAGCGACCAGCGGTCCATCTGCGCCTGGTTGATCTGCTGCACGCCGTGATAGAGGCCGGTCGTATCGCCGAGCCCGACGGTATTGGCGGTGGCAAACAGGCGGAAAGAGGGGTGGGGGGTGATGACTTCGTTCTGATCGAGAAGCGTGAGCTTGCCGTCATGCTCGAGCACGCGCTGGATCACGAACATCACGTCGGCGCGCCCGGCATCGTATTCGTCAAACACGATCGCGGTGGGATTGCGCAGCGCCCAAGGCAGGATGCCTTCCTGGAATTCGGTCACCTGCTTGCCGTCGCGAAGCTTGATCGCGTCCTTGCCGATCAGGTCGATGCGCGAGATGTGGCTGTCGAGATTGACCCGCACGCAGGGCCAGTTGAGCCGGGCTGCGACCTGCTCGATATGGGTCGATTTGCCGGTGCCGTGATAGCCTTGGATGATGACCCGGCGATTGTAGGCAAAGCCCGCGAGGATCGCCAGCGTCGTCTCCGGGTCGAATCGGTAGGTGGGGTCGATCTCGGGCACCCGGTCGGTGCGGGCGTCGAAGCCCTTTACCTTCATGTCGCTGTCGATGCCGAAAACGTCCCTGACCGAGATGTCTTCGGTGGGTTTGCCAAGTTCCAAGGTGCCGTCCGCCATGTTCTTCTGCCCCGTATTGTGGCCCGTGTCGTGCCGCGTGTCGTGCCCCGTATTGTGGCATTGTGGCCCGTGTCGTGCTGCGTGTCGTGCCCCGTGCGTGTTCCGTCCGGCACCGGGAGATTCGCCCGGTGGCCGGGCCTGGGGCCCGCTACGAAAGCCT
Organism: Paracoccaceae bacterium; assembly: GCA_027045905.1. Classification (GTDB taxonomy): domain Bacteria; phylum Pseudomonadota; class Alphaproteobacteria; order Rhodobacterales; family Rhodobacteraceae; genus JAAEUB01. The sequence goes on along the minus strand of JALTZY010000141.1, from coordinate 8,950 downwards.
TCATGGAGAATTCGCCGGGGAAGGTCAATGCCGCCGGCGAGCCCGGCCGGCCGCAGGGCGGGGCAGGAGCGGGCAGGGCACCGATGCAGGAGGCGGGATCGCGCCGCTCCGGGTGGGCCGCCGGAGGCTCCCGGCCCCGAACAGCAGGGTCATGGCCAGGACAGCCCCCACCGGCATCGAAAAGGCCAGGAAGCCGAACAGCAGCTTCACCGCGCCGCTGGCCAGGCCCCAGCCCCAGCGCGGCCGCAGCAGGGAGAGGATGCCGGAGCCGGGCAATCCGGCGGGTCGGATCTCGTGGATGTCATTTCTCGTTTCCTTTCATGGCAGCCCAGTGGATTCGTGTTGCAAACAGGCAACATGTGTGGCCTTTCACCCCTTCCTGAAGAAATCCCCCCTCACCGCTCCTTCGCCGGCAGCGACTTGCGGTGATTTTCCTCCCGTCCCCCCTTGCACCGGCCGGCAAGGTGGAGATAAACAACGCCTGTGGAGAGGTGGCCGAGTGGTCGAAGGCGCACGCCTGGAACGCGTGTAGGCGGGAAACCGTCTCCAGGGTTCGAATCCCTGTCTCTCCGCCACTGTCCTGAGCGGAATTTTTCTCCGCCCCCGCAGCCCCGAAATTTTCCCGTTGTTTTCAAGGGTTAAGCGGGGTGACTATTCACCTTCGCGCGCGCAAAACGGCCGAAATTGGTCTCTCCGGGCCGTTTTTCTCTGAACCTCATGACTGCGGTGATTTGGTGAATTTTTCGTAATGTGCTGAAATCACATCATTATTTTGTAACGCAACCTAAACACTTCGATGGCGGTGGCATTTGCGGAGAGGGAACAGAAATCGAACTCTGTCGAGTTTGCCGACGCAATTGATCCTTGTGCACCGGCTACCTGTTACACTGAGTTCGCCGGTCCGGGTGGAACATTGAAGCAATATTTGTGTGGGATGTGTCCGCAGCCAGTCGGGTGACCAACAATCGCCATCTAGAAGATCGCAAGCATGCCTGATAATCTCCCTGAAAAGTCAGGGTATTGGGGTAAGCAAGATGGGCAGGGACTACTCTCAGGCAATCGCGGCAAGCGGGCTCACGATTTACGATCCCATTGAAATGGGTGATCCTGACCTGTGGGTTCCCACACCAGAGCTTGAAGCCCTGCTTGATGAGCGGCTGCGCGGCATCAGCCTTGCCGGGCTAGCGCTACGGACGCGCTCGAAGGTCGTCAAAGAACACGTCTGCCGCGCTCTGGGCTATCCAGTGCCCAAGAGCTTCAAGAAGACACAGCCGCGCTTTGTGGGCCAGATGTTCGACACCTACGCCCAGAAGTCGAACAACCTCCAAGTATGGAATGAGGAGCTTTCCCCGTCGCGCCGTTACGTGATCCTGCGCGTTGACGAGGCGGACCAGATCGCGCGCGTGAAGGTCGTCAACGGGGAGGAACTGGCGCAGCTCGACACAACCGGGACGCTGACGCAGAAGTATCAAGCGCGGCTTGTCCCCGGGGATGCGTCGCACGAGCTGATTGCGGCGGAGGACACCGACACTCTCCTGCCACATGTCTGCGCCGGGGCCGACCTAGCGATGAACGTCAGCCCTGTGGACCACCCGGCGCACGGTCTGATTCTGCCTATTGCCGAGGTATTCGAGCGATTGAGCAGTGCTGTTGGGCGGTCCTTCCCGAACGCCGGCTCGGATCAAGAGCGGAACCGCGGCGCGGCGCTGCACCGTATTGTCTGCGAGCTGTTGGGCTATGCCGACTACCGCGATGATGGGCGCTTCCCGGACGTGCGGAACCAGCTCCTTGAGGTCAAACTACAGACCTCGCCAACCATCGATCTCGGGCTGGTGCGCCCCGCCAGTGAGGAGCCGTTGGACGTTCCGCAGATCGCCGGCACACAGATCCGGCACTGCGACGTTCGGTATGCGCTGTTCTATGCCAAGACGGATGGGGCGGAAGTGAAGCTAACCCACTTATATCTGACAACGGGCGAGAGATTCTTCACCCGCTTCCCGCAGTTTGAAGGCAAAGTTCTAAACAAGAAGTTGCAGATACCCCTGCCGTCAGACTTCTTCAACAGGTAACCCGAATGCAGCCCAGACCATCTCATCAATGCGGCGCTCCGCTTCGGGCTGTGGTCCTTCTTCAATTGCGGCATACAGGTCTCGACAGGCTGTGACGATCTGCAGTGCTGCGCTGCTTTCCGGGTCCGGGAGTGGGAACTGCTCGACATACTGGGTGATGAAGCGCCTCCGCCCCGCGTAGAGTTTGTTGTTGAAGCGGCGGTCATAGAAGCGCTCGATGAAGGTGGAGTTTGCGACGCCCAAGGCGAGCCACAACAGGTCCTCGTTGCCCGTCAGCCAGTAGCAGTCCCCGTTCACCACCGTCCCCTCTAGGTCCATCCAGAATGTTGGCTGCTCAGATATGTCCCGGAATACGAGCTTGGGGGCGGGCCAGTCATCCGGGTTCTGCGGAACCCAAATCTCATACCACTGCCGCCCAGCCTCAATGACATAGCTCCGGCCCTCAAGCGTCGCGCGGTGCTCCTCAAGGTAGGCGCGGCTGGCCGGGAACCGGGCCAAATCCACGGCCTGCTTCTTGCCGTCAACCGTGTGGTGTGGATACAGGACCTGTCTGTTTGGCGGCTCGGGCCGGAAGCGCCGCGCTGTGTGGTGCGTGGTCAGGGGGCGGAGCAGCTCAAGCTCACGGTCCCACTTCTTGGGCAGAAACACCTTGTCGGCGCACGTCTTGATGCCGACCCTGATCTTGCCAATGTCACGGAAGGTGCCCCAGGTATTCGCCTCAACGGTAGCAAGCCAGCTCTCAACCCCCTCGGAGGCTAGGCGCCAGACGCCCGCCGGGTTGCCCCCATTGTCGAGTGTCCCATGTTGCACTTGGAAAGCGCGGCCATCAGGAAGCTCGGCGATCCCCTCCCGCCTTATGGCGGCCAGCGGGTCGGTGGCCGTGTGCGTCGGCTCTGCTTTGGACTGATAGATTGACACGAATGAGGGAGTAGTGGACTCCGCCGCCTTGCCACACGCGATGATGACTGCGGGCAGAACTGCTGCGTCAAACAACTTGGTGTCGCCCAAATCGTAGACCTCACGCAGTTGGAGGCCATCAACAAGTCCGGCCCGAGCAGACGCGCCGCCCTTGGTCGTCATGAAGCGGTTGGACACGATGAAGCCTGCAGTGCCCTCCGGCGCGAGGACAGTTGCCATGCCTAGGAGAAACGCGTGGTAGAGGTCAACGCGCCCGGTCAGTCCGAACTGTTGGGCCAACTGCCGGGCACGGTCGGCCCCCATGATCTGCGTCCGCACATAGGGCGGGTTGGCGATTATCAGGTCATACGGCTGTGACGAGCCAAACAGGCCCCCTGTGTGGTCATCAAGCACATGGTCAAGGAAGCTGCCGAGGCGGAGGTTCAGGACAGCGCTTGGATGGGCAGCGGCAAGGCGCTGTCTCGCCTCGGCCAGCGCCTCGGGGTCCGTCTCATAGCCGCAGATCTCAACGTGGCCTCCAAGCTTCGACAGGAGGGCAAGGAGCAACTCACCGTGCCCAACGGCAGGATCAAGGATCCGGGCAGGACGACCAGAGGGAAGATTTGCTATGGCAACGATGCGGCCTGCGACAAAATCGGCAAGCGCCCGAGGCGTGTACGTCACCCCGTCAGCCTTCGCCTCGGCAACATCGCCATACCGTTTTGTGATCCTAGCCGTCTCAGTCATCCGCTCGCCGCCGTTCTATTATTGTTCGCGTCCAAGCTTACCTCTGGTAGTGCTCTCCGTCCACTGCAGACGGGTAGGATTGGAATATTTTTCGGCATTCTCGGAACAGCAGCGATGACTGATCCGGGCACCGCCAACTGACATTTTGAGCATACCAGATTTCTCAACTCTATCGCGGATGAAATATGTCCTTTTGCACAAGCCATTCAACTGGAAACCCCTCCAGCAACCGCCCCAGCGTCACCTCCGGCCCCTGCCTACCGTCGAGGATCGCCTCGACGATGTCGGGCGCGAGCAGAGTGAGCCGCATGACGCGGGTCATGTAGGACGGGGCGATTCCTTCGTGCTCGGCAAGCTCGTTGATGGTCGTGAATTCACCGGATTCCAGCATGCGCTTCCAGCGGAACGCCCGGGCGAGCGCCTTGACGAGAGTGTTGTCGGTCTTGCGCTGAACCGGCGCGCCATCGGGCAGTTGGACCTCCTTGCGCCCGCCGCGTTTGACGATTCGGAAGGGAACATGGATCGTGATGGTGTCGGGCGTGGCGGCGGGTTTCATGCCGCTGCCCCCATGTCGCCAGCCATCAACTCCCGCGCCAAGCTCGTCAGCCCATCCACCCGCAGCCGGATATCCAGCCCCTCGGTGCCGATGTCGATCCGTTCGACCAAGAGCGCCACGATACGGGCCTGCTCGGCCGGGAACAGTTCGTCCCACAGCGGGTCGAGCTGCTGCAGGGCGGTGCGGGCGTCGGCCTCGGTGATGCCACCGTCCTTTGCCTTGGCCGCCTTCCATGTCCCCGCCACGATCTCCGGCTGGTGGAACACGGCCCGAAGCTGGTCGATGACAGCCGCCTCGATCTGACCCGCCGGCACGCGGCCAATGGAACACGACCTGGCCCCATACTTCAACACCGTCTGGCTGACATAGTAGCGGTAGAGCCTGCCGCCCTTGCGGGTGTGGCTGGGCGAAAACGCCGCGCCATCGGGGCCATAGAGCAACCCTTTGAGCAACGCCGGCGTCTCGGCCCGGGTCCGCGCGGCGCGTTTGCGCGGGCTTTCCTTCAGGATGGCATGGACCTTGTCCCATGTCGCACGATCAATGATCGCCTTGTGCTCGCCTGGATAGCTTTGGCCCTTGTGCACCGCCTCGCCGATATAGGCACGGTTGTTGAGCATCCGGTAGAGGAACTTCTTGTCGATCCGGTTGCCTTTGGGCGTGCGCAGACCGCGCTTTTCCACCTCGCGCGCAAGCTCCGTGCCCGAGCCGATTTCCAGGAACCGTGCAAAGATCCAGCGCACATGTTCCGCGCGTTCCTCGTCGATGACCAGCTTGCGGTTTTCCACGCGGTAGCCCCAGGGCGGCACTCCGCCCATCCACATGCCCTTCTTGCGCGAGGCCGCGAACTTGTCACGGATGCGCTCGGCCGTCACCTCGCGCTCGAACTGGGCGAAGGACAGCAGGATGTTCAGCGTCAGCCGGCCCATCGAGGTGGTGGTGTTGAAGCTTTGCGTCACCGAGACGAAGGTCACGTCGTTGCGGTCGAACACCTCGACCAGCTTGGCGAAGTCGGCAAGCGAGCGGCTGAGGCGGTCGATCTTGTAAACGACCACAACATCGACCAGCCCGTCTTCTATATCGGCAATCAGCCGCTGCAGGCCGGGGCGCTCCAGCGTCCCGCCGGAGATGCCGCCGTCATCATAGCGGTCGCGCACCAGCACCCAGCCCTCGGAGCGCTGGCTGGCGATGTAGGATTCGCAAGCCTCCCGCTGGGCGTCGAGCGAGTTGAACTCCTGCTCCAGCCCTTCTTCCGAGGACTTGCGGGTATAGACCGCACAGCGGCGCTTGATCTTCATGCCCGTCATCGCCGGCTCCGGTTCTTCAGCCCGAAGAACACCCAGCCGTTCCAGCGGGTGCCGGTGATGGCCCGGGCGACCGAGGACAGTGACTTGTAGGGGCGGCCCTGCCATTCATAGCCGTCGGCGGTGACGGTGACGACATGCTCGACGCCTTGCCATTCGCGGATCAGGCGCGTGCCGACGATGGGCTTGAGATCGGCCCGGATGCGGCTCTTGCTGCGATCCCCGCCGTCGAGTTCCTCGCCCAGCCGTTCGAGCCGCCGGATCGTCTCCTGCTTCAACCCGCCATAGGCGAGTTCCTGGATACGAGAGGCCAGCCGGCTCTCCAGATAACGCCGGTTGAAGGGCGGTGGCTCGCTGTCGAACAGTTTTCGCCACTGAGCCTTCAACTCGGGCGTATTCATGTTCTTCAGCGCAGCCAGGCGCGCGGGGATGGGATCGTGTGTGTTCATGCGGTCCTCCGGTCGATTGGACCTGCACTACCGCTCTCAACGCCTGAGTTGTGTAGCGGAAATTCTCCCGTTTCCTCGACATGTTGCCCCTGTTCCCGCATCCGCAGGCGGATCAGGCCGAGGGCCAGCAGGCGGCAGAGCTCCGCGCGGCGCTCGCGGGGCGTCATGTTGGCGGGTGGCAGGGGGTTGGACCCGGGTCGTGTATATGTCGACGTTTTTGACATGGGAGAGACGCTATCCGCCTGTCCCCTGAAAACAATCGAAATCAATGCGTTACGGGAGTTCTGCGCAAGTGTGCGCAGTCGGTGGGAACCGGGTGTACGGGGCGCCGCATTCCCTCGAGAGTCGTCCTTACCCGGCTTGAATAGTGGCGTGAATATTTTGATGTTGTTTTTGTAAATCGACACGGCTATCTTCTTCCAAAACAAGCGAGGCCCAAGCATGCCGATTCCGAGCGAAGCCACCGTCCGTTCGATTCTGGACGAAATCCGCGATCATGTCGTATCCGCGATCCGAAAGGCATGGGACGACTGGTTGGCCAGCGATTTCAACGGCGTCTGGCGGTGCAAACGTAGCCGCGCGAATTTTGTCTGGGAACAGATCATAGAACATGCGATCAGTGCCTTGCAGGACCACGATGCTGTCCATGTGATTGACAGTCACGAAACAATGAAATTCCTCGTTCGGGACACGGTGCTGTTTCGGTTCAAGAAGGCTGACGAGACCGGTCGTTCGTCGAATGTCGCCACCCAGTTGGCGCTCGCATTTCACGACCATGAGCAGGATCTGTTCGGCTTACCGGAGGTGCAGCGCGTCGAGGTTGTCTACAAACTGAATCGTCTCGAAACCCAGATCGACGACATCTGCGTGGTTGCCCGCGATGGTGATCAGATTGCCTGGGAGTACAGCCTTCTGGATGCAGGCGAGGCCGCGGTTCCGTTGCCGATGCCCGAGCCAAAACCCGAGCGTCCCGCTGCGGCTATTGTCAAACTCAAGGGCGTTGCAGACGACCGCAAGAAGCGTCAAGAGTGATGACTGGAGGTTTCAACCAGGACCTGTTGCGGATCGCGCGGCAGGCGCGGGGATGGAGTCAGACCGAGCTTTCCAAGCGCTCCGGGGTATCGCAAGCCAACCTGTCGAAACTCGAGAACGGACTGATCGGTCCGACAGAAGATGTATTGAACAGCGTCAGCGAAGCCTTGGGCTTTCCGGTCGATTTCTTCTTCCAGAACGACCGGGTCATAGGCTTGCCGATGAGCGTGCAATACCGAAAGAGAGCGAGTGTCGGGCAAAAGGCGATCGAGCGTCTGGAAGCCGAACTCAACATCAGGATCCTGCACATCCGACGACTGCTCGATGCCGCCGAACTTGAACCAGAACTGTCTCTTCCGCGTCTGGACATTGACGAGTATGGCGGCGATCCCGAGCGTATCGCCGAACTCATCAGGCGCACCTGGCTCGTACCTTCCGGGCCGATCCGGGAGCTTGTCGCGTGGGTGGAACGAGCCGGGTGTATTGTCGTTCATTGTGACTTCGCCGCGCTCAAGGTGGATGGCTTCACGGTTCAGATACCGGACATGCCGCCATGCATCTTTCTGAATCGCAACATGCCGGCCGATCGGCAGCGGTTCAGCCTCGCGCACGAGCTCGGGCACGTCGTCATGCATCAGGTGCCGTCACCCAAGATGGAAGATGAGACGAACAAGTTCGCATCGGCGCTACTCATGCCAGCGCGTGATATTCGCCCGCACCTGTCCGGCCGTCGTCTCACGATCCAGAGGCTTGCCGCATTGAAGCCTGTTTGGCGCGTGTCAATGGCAGCGCTTCTCTACAGGGCAAAAGAGATTGGAGCGATTACCGACAACCAGAGCCAATATCTCTGGCGACAAATGAGTTCGATGGGCTACCGGCGAACGGAACCGCCTGAACTCGATCTCGAGGTCGAAACGCCTACCGTCCTTCCGGAAATTCTGAGGCTTCATCTCGATGAACTCGGCTACGCTGTGTCTGATCTCGCACAAGCGCTCCGCTCAAGCGAAGACGACCTGCGCTCGCTTCATCCGCTCCCGGGAACCGCACCCCAACTGCGGGTCGTGAAGTAAACGTATTGGAGTAGTTGCCAATGCACAGCACGATCGTTGCTTCAGATCTCCCGCGCGAACCAACGAATGCGGCCGACGATGTGGATTTCGTCGGCCGTTCTTTCGTACTCGGGGTAATGCTTGTTGTCAGAAATCACCCGCACGGCGGGCGGGTCGCTGTTGGGGATGTGCTCGAGCCGCTTGGCGACCAGCCCCATGCCGTCGTCCAGCACGAAGATGCCGGGCGGGTTGGGCGTGCGGCGGGCCATGTCGACCAGCACCGTGTCGCCGCTCAGAAGAGTCGGCGCCATGCTGTCGCCCTCCACATGCATGATGCGCAGCTGCGAGGGGCTGGCGCCGAGGCTGCCCTTTATCCAGGAGCGGCGGAAGTGATAGGCGCGGCCGGCGCTGTCTTCGTGATCCTGCACCACCGCGCCGCCGCCCATGGAGGGGCGCGGGCCTGCGTGGGCGATGGAGACGAAGGCCTCGTCGGGGTTCTCGATGAAGGGCGGTGTGCCCTCGACCTCGCCGATGCCGTGGATCAGCCAGTCCCTTTCCACCTTCAGCACCGCGGCGATGGCGCCCAGCCGGTCGATATTCGGCCGCAGGGAGCGCCCCCGCAGGATGTCGTAGACGAAGGACCGGTTGACGCCCGCCATTTCCGCGACATGGGCCGGGCTCAACCCCAGCTGGTGCGCTCGGGCCCGCAGACGGTCGGCCAGTGTATGGTGTTCTGTCATGTTGTCCCCAGCGGATTGTGGATAAGATAGGATAAAACAGGATTGATCGCCGAGGGTCAAGCGAATAAGAACAAATTGAAAACAATTGCAGGTGGGAATCGGGGAGCAGA
>JALTZY010000140.1 GCA_027045905.1 Paracoccaceae bacterium | reverse complement strand
GGCCGCATCTGGGCCGACGGCGAGCTTCTGGACACCTCGACCGTCACCTGGCGCTGGTATCCGGGGGACGAGGCGCAGGTGGCCGACCCGTTCATCGCCGCGAAGATGGGCGCCGAGGGCGCGCCCGCCTATCGCGGAACGGCTTACGTGGTGTTCGAGGAACTCGACCTCGCCCCCTTCGGCAACCGCATTCCGCAGCTTTCCTTCGAGGTCTTCCGGCCGCTCGCGGATCCCAACACCGCCGAAGGCGCCATCCGCGCCGTCGCGATGATCCCCGGCGCGGGCGAGTTCGTCTATGCCACCGAGCCGGTGATGCGGACCGAGGGCGCGAAGACCACGCCCGAGAATGCCCATGCCGAGACCGACCGGGCCGACTTCCTGGTCTCGCTCGACCGGCTCGAGGCGCTGGCGCCGGGGGTCAAGAGCGTGTCTCTGGTGGTCTCGTGGTTCGGGGATGACCTGCGCTGCGATCGCTGCAAGATCAAGCCGGGCGTCGAGACCACCACCAAGACCACCACGCTGCAGATCTGGCAGGTGAACGGTGTGAACCGTGCCTCGGCGCATCTCGTCACCACCGACGCCGAGGGCCGGCCCATCTACGGCGGTACACCAAGCGACGCGGCCGTGGTGCAGGCGATCAGGGAACTGAAAGCGCGGGGCTATCGCGTGACCTTCTATCCCTTCATCCTCATGGATGTGCCTGAGGGCAACGCGCTGCCGGACCCCTATTCCGACAACGCCGCAACCCTTGGCCAACCGGCGCTGCCATGGCGCGGGCGGATCACCTGTTCACCGGCGGCGGGCTACGCAGACACGGTCGACAAGACGGCGACTGCCGCCAACCAGGTCACAACCTTCTTTGGCAATGCGCAGGTGTCCGACTTCGCCGTCTCGGGCGAGACCGTCTCCTGGACCGGCGGCGCCGACTGGGGCTGGCGGCGGATGATCCTGCATTATGCGCATCTCTGCGCGGCAGCGGGAGGGGTCGATGCCTTCCTGATCGGCTCGGAGCTCAGGGGCCTCACGACCATCCGCGACAGCGCCACCACCTATCCGGCGGTGGCAGCGCTCAGGAGCCTCGCGGCCGATGTGCGCTCGATCCTCGGGGCCGGCACGGCGATCAGCTATGCCGCCGACTGGTCGGAATACTTCGGCCACCACCCGCAAGACAGTTCGGGCGACATGTTCTTTCATCTCGATCCGCTCTGGTCGGACGGGAACGTCGATTTCGTCGGCATCGACAACTACATGCCGCTTTCCGACTGGCGCGATGGCTTTGAACATCTGGACGCGCAGGTCGGCTGGCCCGCCATTTACGACCGCGCCTACCTCCAGTCCAACATCGCCGGCGGGGAAGGGTCCGACTGGTTCTATGCGAGTGCGGCGGACCGGGACGCGCAGAACCGGACGCCGATCACGGATGGCTTCTATGGCGAGCCGTGGACCTTCCGCTTCAAGGATCTGGTGAACTGGTGGTCGACCCCGCATCATGATCGCCCGGGAGGCGTGCGAACCGGGCTCTTTGCCAATGCCGCCGACGTGGCGAGCTATGACCCGAACCCCGCTACCGTGGCGATCACGCCCACGACCGGCACATTCGGGCCCTTCGGCGCGCCCGCCCGCATCGCCTCCGACGGCGCAACCTGGCACGGTGCCACGCCCGGATACCAGGCCCTTGCGGCCGGGGACCGGCTGCGGATCACCGCCTTCGTGGCGCCGGGCACGTCGGGCGAGTTCGCGCTCTATTTCGCGCTTGGCGCCGGCGCCGATCATGCTTCCTACTTCGGTGCCATCGGCGGTTGGGAAAACACCGCGCCAGGGGCTCACACGATCGAGGCCACCAGCCAGACCGAGGTTTCGCCGGGGCTGTGGAAGATCACGCTGGAGGTGACGGCGGGGATCTCCGGCTCTGCGGGGTTTCGCATCGGGCCACGCTCGGCGACGGCGGGCGACGACATCATCGTCTACGGCGTCGAGGTTCTTCCCTTTGGCCAATCCACCACCGGCTGGGTGCCGCAATCGAAACCGATCCGCTTCACCGAGTTCGGCTGCCCGGCCATCGACCGGGGCACGAACCAGCCCAACGTGTTCTTTGACCCGAAGTCCTCGGAAAGCGCGGCGCCGTATTTTTCGCGGGGCTGGCGCGATGATGCCATCCAACGGGCGTATCTCGAGGCCACCGCCCTCTACTGGGCCGATCCGGCGAACAACCCGGTGTCCGGCACCACCAGCTTGCCGATGATCGACACCTCCGACTGCGCTGCCTGGACCTGGGACGCGCGCCCGCATCCGTTCTTTCCCGCGCTCACCGACGTCTGGTCGGACGGCGCGAACTGGCAGCTTGGGCACTGGCTCACCGGTCGGCTCGGGGCAGTGTCCCTCGCGGCACTCGTCCGCCACCTCTGCCTTTCTGCCGGCATGGATGCCGTCCATATCGACGTCTCCGGCCTCTGGGGCGCGGTGGAGGGTCTGACCATCCCCGCTATCGAGAGCCCGCGAACCACGCTCTCCATGCTCGCCCGCCACTTCGGCTTCGACGCGGTCGAGAGCGAGGGTGTGATCCGCTTCCGCATGCGGGGAACGGCTCCGGTTGCCACCATCACGCCCGACGATCTCGCGGCCGGGAACGGCGAGGATATCGAGCGCACTCGCGGCCAGGAGACCGAGCTGCCCCAGGTCCTGCGCTGGAGCGTGGCGCGGGCCGACGAGGATTACGACAGCGCGCTGGTCGAAGCCCGCCGCATCATCACCGGCGCGGTGAGGGTCACAGCCGAGAGCTTCCCCGTGGCCGTCGCGCCGGAGGAAGCTGAGCGCCGCTGCCGCCGCGCCCTGATGGAGACATGGACCGCGCGCGAGCGGGCGAGCTTTGCCCTGGCGCCCTCGCGCCTTGCACTCGATCCAGGCGATGTGGTGGTGCTCGAGGACGCCACCGAGTTCCGCCTCACTCGAATTTCCGACGGGCTTGCCCGCCGTGTCGAGGCCATGCGGCAGGACCGCGAGGTCTATGATCTGCCGCCGGGGGCACAGCGCGCAGCTGCGGTGGCCCGGTCCGTGTCCCTCGGCACGCCACAGGTGGCGATCCTCGATCTGCCGCAACTCACAAGCAGCCACATGCCGCCGCGACCGCTCATTGCCGTCGATGCCGATCCCTGGCCGGGCACCGTTGCCGTTCTGCGCTCCCCCGAGACTTCCGGCTGGGCGAGCTTCGCCACGATCACCCGCCGCGCGCGGATCGGGACGCTGGTCAGCGACTTGCCCGCGGGACCGGTATGGCGCTGGGATCGGAGTTCGGTGCTAGAGATCGACGTCCCCTGGGGCCAGCTTGAAAGCGTCACCGAGCTGCAACTCTTTGGCGGCGCCAATGCCTTCGCCGTGGAGAGTGCGCCGGGAACATGGGAGGTGCTGCAGGCCCGCGACGTGACGCTGGTCGCCCCAAGCCGCTATCGCCTGACCACGCTACTGCGCGGTCAGCGCGGAACGGAACATGCCATCGTCAACCCGGCCCCGGCCGGGACGCGTGTCGTGGTGCTCGATGCGGCCGTCGCTGAGCTTCCCTTCACGGCCGGCGAGATCGGCCTGCCGTGGAACCTCGCCGTGGGACCGGCCATGCGGCCCGTGTCGGATCCGAGTTACACGACGCTGTCGCTCACGCCATCGGGCGCCTCGCTCCGGCCCTTCGCGCCGGTGCATCTCGGGGCACGGTCCGAGCCGTCGGGCGATGTCACCCTCTTCTGGACGCGCCGCTCCCGCGACCCGGCCGCGGACAGTTGGGAGGTGACCGAGGTGCTGCTCCTCGATCAGCCGGAGGCCTGGGAGATCGACATTCTCGACGGCGCGACCGTGAAGCGGTCGCTGACGGTGGGAACAACAACGACCATGTACAGCACCGCCGACCAGATCGCCGACTGGGGCACGGCGCTCATGCCGGGCACCGCTCTGACCATCCGTGTCGCCCAGCTCTCGCCCTCGCTCGGTCGCGGCAGCCCCGCCGAGACCAGCGTAACCATCACATGAGGTATCCATGACCACCCCGAACCTCGCGCTTCCCTACATCGCCGCCGCGCAGGCGCAGAAGCACGTCACCCAC
>JALTZY010000139.1:2533-4118 GCA_027045905.1 Paracoccaceae bacterium | reverse complement strand
TTTCCGGGCGCATCGCCTGCGCGCCATCCGCCGGGTGCTGGACGTGGCGCCGATGCGCCCGGAAATGCGCGCCTTTCTCGAGCGCATGGGCGATTACACGCTCACGCCGATGCACCGGATGCTGGGGCTGGCGACCCGCGCGCCGGGTCTGATGGACCCGCCCTCGATGCGCAAGGTCTATCGCATGGGCCGCAGCCGGCCCAACCGGCTGACCGACGCGCGGCAAAAGGTCATGGCCGCGCTCTATGCCCAGCCCGGCGCGGCCTTCACGCTCAAGGAGCTCGCCGAGCTTGCCGGGGTCTCGCCCTCGGTGGTCAAGGGGCTGGTGAAGCTCGGCACCATCACCGAGGAAGAGACCTCGCGCGATCTGCCCTTCCCGTCGCTCGACCATCGCCGCCCCGGCAAGGCGCTCTCGCCCGACCAGCAGGAAGCGGCGGACGACCTCTGCGCCGCCGTCCGCAAAGGCACCTTCCGTGCCACCCTGCTCAAGGGCGTGACCGGCTCGGGCAAGACCGAAGTCTATCTTGAAGCCGTGGCCGAATGTCTCGCCCGCGGGCGGCAAGCGCTGGTTCTCTTGCCCGAAATCGCGCTTACCGCCGAGTTCATCGCCCGGGTCGAGGCGCGCTTCGGGGCGCGGCCGGCGGAGTGGCATTCGGGCATCACCATGACCGAGCGCCGCCGGCTCTGGCGCATGGCCGGCGCGGGCGAGGCGGGGCTGGTGGTGGGGGCGCGCTCGGCGCTGTTCTTGCCGTTTCGCGAGCTGGGTCTGATCGTGGTCGATGAAGAGCACGATTCGAGCTACAAGCAGGAAGACGGCGTGCTCTACTCAGCGCGCGACATGGCGGTGCTGCGCGCCTCTCTCTCTGGCGCGCAGGTGGTGCTGGCCTCGGCCACGCCGAGCCTCGAAAGCTGGGTCAATGCCGAATCCGGCAAATATGCCCGCCTCACGCTCACCAGCCGCTACGGCGACGCGGCGCTGCCGGAAATGCGCGCGCTCGATCTGCGCCGCGAGGATCTGCCCGCCGGGCGCTGGATCTCGCCCAGCCTCGAAGCGGCCACGCGCGCGCGCCTCGCCGCCGGAGAACAGACGCTTCTCTTTCTTAACCGCCGCGGCTATGCGCCGGTCACCGTCTGCCGGGCCTGCGGCCACCAGCTGGGCTGCGAGCATTGCGATGCGCGCCTGGTCGAGCACCGTTTCCTCAAGCGCCTGATGTGCCACCAATGCGGCGAGACATATCCCCTGCCCGAAGCCTGCCCCGCCTGCGGGGTAGAGGGCCGCCTCGCCCCGGTCGGCCCCGGTGTCGAGCGGCTTGCCGAGGAGGTCGCCGCGCTGTTTCCCGAGGCGCGCCTCGCGGTGCTTTCAAGCGACCTGTTTGCCTCGGCCCGCGCGCTCAAGGACGAGATCGGGCGTATCGCCGCCGGGGGGGCGGATATCGTCATCGGCACCCAGATGGTGGCCAAGGGGCACAACTTCCCGCTGCTCACACTGGTGGGCGTGATCGACGCCGATCTGGGGCTGCAAGGGTCCGACCTGCGCGCCGCCGAACGCACCTTTCAGCTGGTGCGGCAGGTCTCGGGCCGGGCC
>JALTZY010000139.1:0-2523 GCA_027045905.1 Paracoccaceae bacterium | reverse complement strand
GGCCGAGAAGCCGGGGCTGTGCCTGATCCAGACCCACCAGCCGGAGCATCCGGTGATCCGCGCCATCCTCAGCGGCGACGAAGACTCCTTCTGGGCCACTGAGGCCGCCGAGCGCCGCGCCGCCGGGATGCCCCCTTACGGGCGCCTTGCCGGGGTGGTGATCTCGTCCACCGAGCAGGAAGCGGCCTTCGAGCTTGGCAACCAGCTTGCCTTGAACGCCGCCCCCCTCACGGCAATCGGCGCGCAGCTTTTCGGCCCCGCGCCCGCGCCGATCGCGCGCCTGCGCGGGCGCCACCGGGTGCGGCTGCTGATCAAGGCCGACAAATCCGCGCCGCTCCAGAGCGCGATCCGCAAATGGCTCGCCCCGGTGAAACTGCGCGGCGATCTGCGCCTCAGCGTCGATATAGATCCGCACAGCTTCTACTGAGCGCGGCCGGGCGCGGCCAGAATCGCCGGACGCCGGGGCTTGCATCCCGCGCCGCACCGGTGCAAGCCTTGCCGGGCAACGGAGGTCCCATGTCTCACATCACCGATTCCGCCACGCGCGAATTCATCCCGGTACGCATCGCCGTGCTTACGGTTTCCGACAGCCGCGGCCTTGCCGATGACCGCTCCGGCGAAACCCTGGTCAAACGCATCGAAGCTGCCGGCCATGTCGTTGCCGACCGCAGGATCCTGCGCGACGAGCGCGCCGCCATTGCCGATCAGCTGCGCGCATGGTCGCTGGACGCGGAGGTCGATGTGGTGATTTCCACCGGCGGCACCGGACTTACCGGGCGCGACGTCACCGTCGAGGCTCACCGGGACGTTTACGAAAAGGAGATCGAGGCCTTTTCCACCGTTTTCACCATCGTCAGCATGAAGAAGATCGGCACCTCCGCCGTGCAGAGCCGCGCCACCGCCGGGGTCGCCAACGGCACCTACCTGTTCGCGCTCCCCGGCTCTACCGGCGCCTGCAAGGACGCCTGGGACGAAATCCTCGTCCACCAGCTCGACTATCGCCACCCACCGTGCAATTTCGTCGAGATTTTCCCCCGTCTGGAAGAGCACAAGCGGCGAAAATGATCCTTTCGGTGCAGTTTTTTGTGGACAAGTGGGGAAAGTGGTCAACTTTCCCTTTACTCCCGATTCGTTTAGGCACTACCATATGCAGTAGGTGAACGGCGCAGCAGACGCCGGACCTTGTAGAGGTGTGCAAACCTTGGGGCATCCCCGGGGGCGGAAACGAAAAGGGCATGACATGTCGGTAAGCGAGCAGTTTGTCGGGCAGGACGGGATTCATCCGATCGATATTGTCGAGAACCTGGCCGAGTTTCGCGACTGGGAGTTCGACCGGGTCGCGGAGGACCAGATCGCCATGGCGGTGGAGGGGCAGTGGCGCAGCTATTCGCTCACCCTGGCCTGGTCGTCCTTCGACGAGACCCTGCGCCTGATCGTCACCTTCGAAATGGAGCCGCCCGAGGCCAGCCTGCCCCGGCTCTACGAGGCGCTCAACCAGATCAACGACCAGTGCTGGGCCGGTGCCTTCACCTTCTGGGCCGAACAGCGGCTGATGGTTTACCGTTACGGGCTGGTAATGACCGGCGGGCAGTTCGTGGCACCCGAGCAGGTCGAAAAGCTGATCGCCACCGCCATTGCCTCCTGCGAGAGATATTACCCGGCCATGCAGCTGGTCTCCTGGGGAGAGCGCAGCGTCGATGACGCGATGCAGGTCGCCATGGCCGAGGCCTACGGACGCGCCTGAAGGGCCGTCAGGGGCGGGGCCAGAATGCGGCAGGGATGGGCGGATGCGGCGCTCCGGCTCTGCCCGGCCCGGAGCGCAGGATATCCCGACTCAGGCCTCCTTGATCCCTATTGGATCCCTATTGATCCCGCGATCCCCATGGATCCAGCGACCCCGCGTCGGATATTCCCGTCCGCTCCCGCCTCGCGCTGCCTCAGAGCTGTTCCAGCACTTCGTCGGAGGCCTCGAAATTGGTCGTCACCCGCTGGATATCGTCGTCCTCTTCCAGCGCGTTGATCAGCTTCATCAGCTTCTGCATGCCTTCGAGGTCGAGCTCGGTGGTCATGTTGGGCCGCCAGACCAGCTTGGCGGTCTCCGCCTCGCCCAGGGTCTCTTCCAGCGCCCCGGCCACGGCGGCGAGGTCGGTATCGGCGGTGAGGATCACATAGCCCTCGTCGGTATCTTCCACATCCTCGGCACCCGCTTCAAGCGCCGCCTCGAAGACCGTTTCCAGATCGCCCACCGAGAGCGGATAGAGGATCTCGCCCTTGCGCTCGAACATGAATCCCACCGAGCCGGTCTCGCCGAGATTGCCGCCATGCTTGGTAAAGGTGGAGCGCACCGTGGAGGCGGTGCGGTTGCGGTTGTCGGTCAGCGCCTCGACGATCACCGCCACGCCCCCGGGGCCGTAGCCCTCATAGCGGATTTCCTCGTAATCGGCGGTGTCGCCGGCCTGGCTCTTGTTGATCGCGCGCTGGATCACGTCCTTTGGCACCGAATTGGCGCGCGCTTCCTTCACC
>JALTZY010000138.1:2937-4129 GCA_027045905.1 Paracoccaceae bacterium | reverse complement strand
CCAGCGCCTCGGCGCTTTGCTGGCCTTCGAGGGTGGTCAATGCGGTCCATGTGGTCATCTTGCGGTCTCCAACCGGGTGCGCAGCGCGTCCAACGCCGCCGCGTCCTCCGCGCTCAGCGCCGCGCCCAGGGCGCGAAACAGCACCGCCTGCGAGCGCAGGATCGGCGCGCCGGCCAGCACCTTCAGGTGATTGGCGCGCAGGGTTTCGCCGGTGGAGGTGATGTCGGCAATCGCCTCGGCGGTCTCGTTCTTGATCGTGCCTTCGGTCGCGCCCTGGCTGTCTACCAGCTGATAATCGGCCACCCCGTGCTCGGTCAGGTATTCGCGCACCAGCCGGTGATACTTGGTGGCGATGCGCAGGCGAAAGCCGTGGCGGGCGCGAAAGGCCGCGGCCACGGCGTCGAGATCGTCGAGCGTGGTCACGTCCACCCAGGCGGCGGGCACCGCCAGCACCAGATCGGCCTGGCCGAACCCCATGGGCCGGATCTCCTCGACCTTCTCACGCCAGTTGCCCAGCTTCTCGCGCACCATGTCGGTGCCGGTGACACCCAGATGGATGCGCCCGGCGGCAAGCTCGCGCGGGATCTCGCCAGCGCTCAAGAGCACCGGCTCCAGCCCCTCGAGCCCCTCGGCGCGCACCGCATATTCGCGCGCGCTGCCGGTGCGCGCAAAATGGATGCCCCGGGCGGCGAACCAGTCGAAGGTCTTGTCCATCAGCCGCCCCTTGGAGGGCAGGCCCAGCTTCAGGCTCATGACGCCACCTCCAGCAGCAGGTCCGGCCGCACCACGCCCCCGACCGCCGGGATCGAGCGGCCCCGGCCCAGCAGGCGGGTCAGCGCGTCATAGCGCCCGCCGGTGGCGACAGGCGGCAGGTCCGGGCGCGCGGGCGCGGTGAAGCCGAACACGAAGCCATCGTAATATTCCATGCTGGTGCGTCCGAAAGCGCCCTCGAATTGGAGCGTGGACGGGTCGATCCCGCGCGCCGCGAGTGCTGCCATGCGCGCCTCGAAGCGCGCCACGGCCGGGCCGAGCGCCGGCATGTCCACGGTGAAATCGGCCAGCCGCCGGGCCACGTTGTCCATGGTCTCGCGCAAGGCCAGGATGTCGTCGAGCAGGTCCACCTGGACCGCCGGGATCGGCGGTCCAGGTGGACCTGCTCGACGACATCCTGGCCTTGCGCGAGACCATGGAC
>JALTZY010000138.1:0-2927 GCA_027045905.1 Paracoccaceae bacterium | reverse complement strand
CATCTGGCGCCCGCGAGCAGCGCGACCCGGCCCTCGGGCGGAGGCGCGCGCCCGGCAAAGCGGTCGAGCAGCGCACGAAAGCGGCGCGGGCGCCAGATGTGGCGGATGAGCGCGGCCTTGCGGCTCTCGAGCGTGTCGAGCGCCTTCACGGCGGCAAGTAGCAGGCCCATGTCGCCGGTGGCGGGCCTCAGGCCCAGCGGCGCGAGCAGGTCGTGAAACAGCGCGAACACCTCCGCATCGGCCGCCGCCACATCGGCCCCGTCGAAAAGCTCGTAGCCCACCTGCCAGTATTCGCGCGCCCGCTGTGCAGCACTGGCGCTGTCCTGGGCGCGAAAGACCTTGCCCGCATAAGTGTAGCGCGCAGGCTCCGCGCCCCCCGCCATATGCGCGCGCACCACCGGCACGGTGAAATCGGGCCTGAGCATCATCTCGCCCGCCTCCGGGTCCTGCGTGGTAAAGGCGCGGGCGCGGATATCCTCGCCGTAGAGATCCAGAAGCACATCGGCGGGCTGGAGGATGTCGGTCTCCACCCGCGCCGCGCCCAGCCCCTGCATATGCGCGAGCAGCCGCGCCGCCTCGTCGCGTATGGCGGCGCGCTCAGCCATCGGCGCCCTCCAGTATCCGCCGCACCCCGGCGACCAGTTCGGCGCGCGGCACCTCGAATTGCGCGGGGCGCGATTTCCACTCTTCCAGGGTGGCGTTTTCTGCGATCTTCGCCCCCAACGCCAGGTCCTTGAGCTGCACCACGCCGCGCGCGCGCTCGTCCTCGCCCGCGATCACCGCCACCGGCGCGGCGCGCCTGTCGGCATATTTGAGCTGGTTGCCGAAATTCCTCGGATTGCCCAGATAGACCTCGGCGCGGATGCCGGCGGCGCGCAACTCGGCGGCCATGGCCTGATAGGCGGCCATCTCGGCGCGGTCCATCACCGTGACCACCACCGGCCCGCGCGCCTCTGCGGCGCCGGCCTGCCCCCTGGCCTCGAGTGCCGCGAGCAGGCGATCCACGCCGATCGAAACCCCGGTCGCCGGCACCACCTGCCCGGTGAAGCGCTTGACCAGATCGTCATAGCGCCCGCCGCCGGCAACCGATCCGAACTGGCGCCTGCGCCCCTTGTCATCGGTGATCTCGAAAGTGAGCTCGGCCTCGAAAACCGGCCCGGTATAATAGCCAAGCCCCCGCACCACCGAGGGGTCGATCACCACCCGATCGGCCCCGTAGCCCTGAGCGGCAAGGCTCTCTGCGATCTGCTCAAGCTCGCCGATCCCCTCGGCCCCCACCGCGCTCTCGCCCACCGACGCGCGCAGATTGGCCAGCGTCTCGGCCGCGCTCCCCCCGCGCGAGGTGAGAAAGGCCAGCACCGGCGCCGCCTGCGCGTCGCTCAGCTCCACGCCCTCGATATAGGCGCCCGAGGCATCCAGCCGCCCCTTGCCCAGAAGCGCGGCCACGCCTTCGGCGCCCACCTTGTCGAACTTGTCGATCGTGCGCAGCACCGCGTCGCGATCCACCGCGCCCTCAGGGTCCACCGCCTCGAGCACGCCATTGAGGACCTTGCGGTTGTTGATGCGGATCAGATAGTCGCCGCGCGCGATCCCGGCCGTCTCCAGCGCGTCCGCCAGCATCGCGCAGATCTCGGCATCGGCGGCCATGGAGGCGCTGCCCACGATATCTGCATCGCATTGATAAAACTGGCGAAACCGCCCCGGCCCCGGCTTTTCGTTGCGCCAGACGGGGCCCATCGCATAGCGCCTGTACGGAGTAGGCAGATCGTTGCGATGCTGGGCAAAGACGCGCGCGAGCGGCGCGGTCATGTCATAGCGCAGCGCCAGCCACTCGCCCGAGCCGCCGCCGGGCACCTCGGCCTCCTGCCAGGCAAAGACGCCGGCATTGGGCCGGTCCACATCGGGCAGGAACTTGCCCAGCGCCTCCACCGTCTCCACCGCCGAGGTCTCCAGCGCCTCGAAGCCGTAGAGGCGATACACCCGGGCGATCCGCTCCAGCATCCGCTGGCGCGCCACCACCTCTTCGCCGAAATAGTCGCGAAAGCCCTTTGGCGTCTGCGCCCTGGGGCGGGGCTGTTTCTTCTGCTTGGCCATGGCTTTGTCCTCTCACTGGCGCGCGGTCTAGCGGATGGGCGGCGCGGGGGCAAGGCGCAGAGCATAAAGGAGGTGACAGCGCCGCCAAACCCCCCTATGCAGCCGCCATGGATACACAGCGCCTCACCGAACTGGAAGAAACCGTCGCCCATCTGAGCCGCGCGCTCGACGAATTGTCGGAAGTCGTGGCCCGACAGGACGGCGAAATCGCCCGCCTCGCCCACCGGCTGCAAATGCTGATGGAGCGCGAGGCCGAGCGCGAACTGGTCGCCGGCGGCACCGTGCCGCTCGCCGACCAGAAGCCGCCGCACTGGTAATCCCCCTTCCTCTTGCCGCAAATATCCTGCGGGGGACCGGGGGCGCAAACCCCCGGCGTCGGCCACCGGACACGACTTCAGAAGGTAATCACCTCCCGCTCCGTCACCAGCGCATCGAGCGGCTGGTCCGTGGGCTCGAGCGGCAGTTCCTCGGCCTCCTGCGCGGCGAAGGCGAAGCCTACCGCCAGCGTCGGGCGGGCCGCGCGCAGTGCCTCAAGGGTGCGGTCGTAAAAGCCGCCCCCATAGCCCAGCCGCCCGCCGCGCCGGTCAAAGGCAACCAGCGGCACGATCAGCACTTCCGGCACCAGCCATGCGCCGCTTTCCGGTACGCGAGCGCCAAACGGTCCCTCCACCAGCGCACGGCCCGGCTTCCATTCGCGAAATCTGAGCGGGCGCCCCGCGCCCTCGATCACCGGCACGCAGACCGGGCCGGAGCGGGCCATTTGCACCATTACCGCCAGCGGGTCGATCTCGCTGCGCATCGCCATGTAGCCTGCCAGCACTTTGCCCCTGTGG
>JALTZY010000137.1 GCA_027045905.1 Paracoccaceae bacterium | reverse complement strand
GTCGTCATCCTGGGCGGCGGCGATGATGAAGCGGGTGATCCGGACCTGGGCGCCACCGCCCAGGATGACGACAACGGAATGGGCTGACCGCTATCGCTACCTGGCGCCGGAGTCCTCGGCGATGCCGGGGAAGTACAGCAGCAAGCTGACGCCATGGGTGCAGGGTATTCACGAGGCCCTGGACGATCCAGAGACCTACAAGGTCGTGTGCATGAAGTCGGCCCAGATTGCCTGGACCGACGGCGTCATCAACAACTGGCTTGGTCGGATCATCGACATCGATCCGTCTCCGGTGATTGGCCTGTTCAGCAAGACTGACGCTGCGAAGGAGTACGCGCAGGAGAAGCTGGCGCCGATGGTGCTGGCGACGCCGCGGCTGGCGGAGAAGATGGACGTGGCGACCAGCCGCAAGGATGGCAACCGGGCGCTGTTCAAGAAGTTCCCGGGCGGCTTCCTGAAGCTGGTGGGCTCGAACAGTCCGAGCAACGTGAAGTCGACGCCGGCGCCGCGAGTGTTCGTGGAAGAGCCGGACGATGCGGCCGATAACGTCGGCAAGCAGGGCGATGCCATCCGGCTGCTGGAAGAGCGCACGAAAACCTACCACCGGCGCAAGGTGGTATTCGGCGGGACGCCGTCGATCAAGGGCCTCTCGACCATCGAGGAGGCTTTCCATGGTTCCGACCAACGCAAGTTCTACGTGCCGTGCCATGAGTGCGGCGAGTCGCACGTGCTTGACTTCGACAACCTGCGCTGGGACGAGGATCCGGGCGTCAATCACGAAATCTATGGCCATGCGCGGCCGGAGACGGCGTTCTACGCGTGTCCGCACTGTGGCGCGATCTGGGACGACGAGCAAAAGAATCGCAACGTGCGCAAGGCCACGTGGGTCGCTACGGCCGAGTTTCGCGGCGTGGCCGGGTTCTACCTGAACGAGCTGTACAGTCCGTTTCCCGGGTCGCGGTTCACGCGGCTTGTGGAGCGCTATCTTGAAGCGCAGCACCGGCTCGAGCAGGGCGACGACACGGAGATGATCGTGTTCGTCAACTCGGCAAAGGGCCTGCCATACGAGTACGAGAGCGCCGCACCGGACATCGAGGACCTCGAGGCACGGGCGCTGCCGTATGCAGAGCTGACGGTGCCGGCCGGTGGCCTGCTGCTGTCGGCGGGCGTGGACGTGCAGCATGACCGGCTGGCGGTAACCATCTGGGCCTGGGGCCGCGGCGAAGAGAGTTGGCTCGTCTACTGGGGCGAGCTGCCGGCGAAGCACTCGACGACGGATCGCAACGATCCAGTCTGGCGTGATATCGACAAGCTGCTGTTCACGCCACGCGAGAGCGAGCGCGGATTCAAGCTGGTGGTGAGCGCTGTCTCCATCGATGCCTCGGACGGCCAGACGTCTGACCAGGTGTACACCTGGGTGCGGGAGCGCCAGCGGCGCGGTGTGATGGCCGTCAAGGGCCTGTCGAACGACTACGGCCAGCGCGAGATCTACAGCGCGCCGAAGCGGATCGATTACAAGACCAAGACCAAGGCAGCGAAACATGGCCTGCAGGTCTATACCGTTGGCACACACAAGGCGAAGGATCTGCTCATCGGGGAACGTGGCCGGATCAGCCTGACCGGCAACGGGCCCGGGCGGATGCACTGGTATCAGGACGTGCGCGCCGACTTCTACGAGCAGTTGACCTCGGAAATCAAGGCGCCCCACCGGTCGCTGCGCAACAAGCGCGTGTGGCAGGTTCGCTCCGGCGTGCGCAACGAGGCGTTAGACTGCACCGTGTATGCGCTGCATGCAGCACGCTCACTGAAAGTGCATCTGATGAGCGAAGCGAAGTGGCAGGACCTCGAGACACGATTGATGCAAACGGATCTGTTTGCAACTGACAAAGACACAGATGACAAGCCGCAGGATCGCGAGTCTGTATCCGATTCTGGGAAACGGGATAGCTGGGTGAGTGTGGACGGAGACTGGATGTGAGCACTGCGACAGACATGCTGGATTTGTACATTGCTGCCGAAAAGGCGGTGCTGTCGGGCAAGTCCTACACCATCGCCGGGCGTGCGCTGACACGCGAGAACCTGAGCGAGATCCGTGAAGGACGCCAGGAGTGGGAGCGTCGGGTGGCAAACGAGCAGGCACGGACGAGTGGCGGCAGCAGCACATACAGCGTGGCGGACTGGACGTGACACATCCTGTCGAGCGCATCATTCGAGCCATTTCGCCAAAGTGGGCGTTCCGGCGTGAGCAGTATCGTCGCGCCCTGAGCGCTTACGAGGCTGCAAAGCCGAGCCGTCTGCGCAAGCATGGTGCAGACAACAGCAGTGGTGATGCCGTTGTCGGGCGTGCTGGGCCAGCGCTGCGCGGCTATGCCCGCCAGCTTGAACAGAATCATGATCTCGCACGGGGTGTCCTCAGTGTGCTGGTCAACAATGTGGTTGGGCCGCACGGGATTAGTATCGAGTCGCAGCCACGAAACAAGGATGGCGATATTCACGAGGATTTTGCCAGCGCATTGCAGGAGGCCCGGAAAGACTGGATCCTGCGCCCAGAGGTGACCTGGGAGCATGACTACGCGGCTGCCGAGCGACTCGCGTGCCGGACCTGGCTTCGTGACGGTGAGCTGCTGGTGCAGGAACTCATTGGCATGGTGCCAAGGCTGAATCACGGTACGCGCGTGCCGTTTTCGATTGAGCTGATTGAGGCCGATCTGCTGCCGTTCGATTATGACGACGAGAGAAAGGGCATCACGCAGGGCGTCGAACGCAACGGCTGGGGTCGGCCGTTGGCGTATCACATCTACCGTCAACATCCTGGTGATGATCGGATCTTCTTCAAACTGGCTACGAAGCGGGTGCCGGCCGACAGAATGCTCCACCCCAAGATGGTTGATCGGATTCGCCAAGCGCGCGGGGTGAGCGTGTTTGCAGCCGTGATGCGGCGGCTCGAGGACATCAAGGACTACGAAGAAAGCGAGCGCGTCGCCGCGCGCGTGGCGGCTGCGTTGACGGCCTACATCAAGAAAGGGATGCCAGAAGACTACACGGCACCTGATTCAGGAAAGAAAGACCGCAGCTTTTCGATGAAGCCAGGGATGGTGTTTGATGGCCTCCTTCCTGGCGAGGAAGTTGGCACGATCCAGAGCAATCGGCCATCCGGCCTGCTGGAACCGTTTCGTGACGGCCAGCTCCGGGCTGTGGCTTCTGGCACCGGCGCCAACTACTCATCCATGTCGAAGAACTACAACGGCACCTATTCGGCCCAGCGCCAGGAGCTGGTGGAAGGGTGGGGCAATTACCAGGCGCTGACAAGTCTGTTCGTGAGCCAGTTCAGCCGGCCTATTTACCGGCGTTTTGTCGATGCGGCAATCGCATCCGGGGTAGTGCGCCTGCCGAGAGATATCGATCCGCTGACCATCTACGACGCTGACTTCCGTGGTCCGGCGATGCCATGGATCGATCCGGACAAGGAGTCCAAGGCGAACGAGCGACTCGAGCGCGCCGGCTACAAATCGGCGCAGCAGATCATCCGAGACCGCGGCGGGAATCCGTCCGATACCATGCGCCAGATCAAACGCTGGCGCGACGAAGCGGACCGGAACGCGTTGATATTCACCACCGACCCGAAACATGACAAGGGTCAAGCCAACGAAGGCCCTGCAGATGCGGGGCTTTCTGATTCTGAAGGGGAAAAAAACGATGCCGAAACCGTATCGAATCAAGGCAGCTGAAGGCAGCACCGAGGCTGAGTTACTCATCTTTGGTGACATCGGTGATAGCTGGTGGGGTGAGAGCATCACTGCCAAACAGGTTGCCGAGGACCTGCAGGTGCTGGACGTCGAATACCTGACCGTGCGTATCAACTCCTATGGCGGCTCGGTCGCAGATGGACTGGCGATCTACAACGCGATCCGCCGGCACCAGGCGGCTGTAACGGTGCGCATCGAGGGCGTTGCGGTTTCCATCGCCTCGCTGATTGCCATGGCCGGTGATACGGTTGAGATGGCCGATAACGCGTTGCTGATGATCCACGCGCCCTGGGGTGGCGCGGTCGGCAATGCCAACGACATGCGCGAGTATGCCGACGTGCTCGATACCTACGCAGAGGCGATGGCCGCGAGCTACGTCGCCAAGACCGGCAAGCCGCGCGACGAGATCGTGTCGCTGCTGACCGACGGTGCCGATCATTGGTACAC
>JALTZY010000136.1 GCA_027045905.1 Paracoccaceae bacterium | reverse complement strand
CTCCTGCGCACCCTGTGCCAGGGCGACAGCAACAGGTCGCGGGCGGGCCGGCCCGGGCCGAAAGCGCCCGCGCGGATGCACAGCGGGAGCCGGGAGGGCGCGGTCTCGCCGGCTGGGATCGGGCTGGAGGCGCACCAGAGCACCTGTTGGGCGCCGCGATCGGCGGTCAGGACGAAATCGCCCGGGCGCAGGTCTTCGACCGGGCGGGGGCCTGAAGGCGTGGCGATTTGCGTGCCGGTGACGAAGCAGACGGGGTCATCATCGTCATCGTCATCGTGGTCATGCACGAAGCTGTCATATTCCACCCCGTCGGTATCCTGCCAGCCGTGATACTTGGTGACCTTGCTGCCGGCGGAAAACTTGCTGTCCTCCTCGGCGGGCAGAAACATCCAGCCCTGGCCTGCAGCATACTGGAAGATGAAATCCTCGGTCGCCTCTTCGCCGTCTTCGGTGACGAAGCTCAGCTTGAAGATGCCGGTGCCGTGGACATTGTAGCTGTTGCCGTCGATTTCTACCTGTTCCTTTTCGCCCACTTCCTGACCGAACCAGTTGGCGGTGCCGTCGTCATCGGTGACGGTCATCTCGACGGATTCGCCATATGGGCCGGCGCCGACAAATTTGTAGGCTTCTACGGTGAATCTGACCTGACCGGAATCTTCCGGCTCGTCTTCGCCGCCGTCCCTTTCGTCGTCCTTCCCGTCTTCGTCCTTCTCCTTCTCGTCCTCGTCGTTCTCCCCGGCGGCTTCGGCCAGCTTTTCGTGCTTGATGCCTTCCTTCGATCCTTCGGAACGGATTTCGAGGATTCGCGAATCGGTCGAGAACTTGCTTCCCTCCTCGGCGGGAATCAGGACCTTGCCCACGCCTTCGACCTCGGAGATCACCATGTCTTCGCTGATCTTCTCGCCCTCGTCCGTGGTGTAGGTGACGCGGTAGATATTGCTGCCCTCGATGGCATGTTCCTTGCCGTCGATATGGGCGATTTCCTTTTCGCCCTCGTCCTCGCCGCTGAAATCGAGGGTCTCGTCGTCGTCCGAAATGGTCATTTCGAACGCCTTGCCGCCCCCGTCGCTACCGCTCAGTACGAATGCCTTGACCGTATATTTCGCCATGTTCCCGTCTCCTGAAGGCAGGGAGAAGATGGCGGGAAAATGTTAAGCGCCGCCTAGCGGGGGTGCTGGCGGGGGCGGTGTTTTATGCAGGATTTTAGGCGAATCCGATCAGTCCGGGCGCTCGGCCTCGTCCTTGCCTCCGTCCTTGCCCCCGCCCCTTCCTTCGCGCCGGTGGGCGTCGAGCAGGCGGGCGGCCTTTTCGGCGCGGGCCTCTTCGAGCGCCTTTTCGGCCTTGCTGCGACCGTATCTGGCGGCGTTGGCATCGGCGCGGGCGCGCTTTTCGGCCCGCGCCTTTTGCTTGCGAAAGCGGTTCAGGTTGGTGAGGCGCGCCACTCAGGCCTCCCTGGGGCCGATCATCTTTTCGGGCCGGACCACGCGGTCGAAGGTCTCTTCGTCCACGAAGCCGAGCCTTATCGCCTCTTCGCGCAGGGTGGTGCCGTTCTTGTGCGCGGTCTTGGCCACTTCGGTGGCCTTGTCATAGCCGATTTCGGGCGCCAGCGCCGTGACCAGCATCAGGCTTTCGCGCATCAGCTTTTCGATCCGCTCTTCATTGGCCTTGACCCCCTTCAGCATCCGCTCGGTGAAGCTCGCGGTCGCATCCCCCAGAAGCTGGATCGACTGCAAGAGGTTGTAGGCCATCATCGGGTTGTAGACATTGAGCTCGAAATGGCCCTGGGAGCCGGCAAAGCCCAGCGCCGCGTCATTGCCCATGACGTGAATGGCGACCTGGGTCAGCGCCTCGGCCTGGGTCGGGTTGACCTTGCCGGGCATGATCGAGGAGCCGGGCTCGTTTTCGGGCAGGATCAGCTCGCCCAGCCCCGAGCGGGGCCCGGAGCCGAGGAAGCGGATGTCGTTGGCGATCTTGTAGCAGGCGCCGGCCACGGTCCTGAGCGCGCCGGACAGGAACACCATCGCGTCATGAGCCGCCAGCGCCTCGAACTTGTTGGGCGCGGTGACGAAGGGCAGGCCGGTAATGGCGGCGATGCGCCCGGCCACGGCCTCGGCCCAGCCGCGGGTGGTGTTGAGCCCGGTGCCCACGGCAGTGCCGCCTTGGGCGAGCTCGTGGATGCCCGGCAGCGCGGCTTCCACCCGCTTGACCCCCATGCGGATCTGGTGCGCGTAGCCGGAGAATTCCTGGCCCAGCGTGAGCGGGGTCGCGTCCTGGGTATGGGTGCGGCCGATCTTGATGATGTCCCTGAACTCCTCGGCCTTGGCCTCGAGCCCCTCGGCCAGCGCGGTGAGGGAAGGCAGGAGAAGCTTGTGCACCTGCGTCGCGGTGGCGATATGCATGGCGGTGGGGAAGGTGTCGTTGGAGGACTGGCCCATGTTGACGTGATCGTTCGGATGCACCGGGTCCTTGGAGCCGATCACCCCGCCCAGGATCTCGATGGCACGGTTGGCGATCACCTCGTTGGCGTTCATGTTCGTCTGCGTGCCCGAGCCGGTCTGCCAGACCACCAGCGGGAAGTGATCGTCGAGCTTGCCTTCGCGCACCTCGTCGGCGGCCTGGATGATGGCGTCGGCAATGGCCGGGGCGAGCTTGCCGGTGGCCTTGTTCTCCTCGGCGCAGGCGCGCTTGATGACGCCGAGCGCGTGGATGATCGGCGCCGGCTGGCGCTCCCAGCCGATCGGGAAATTCATCAGCGAGCGCTGGGTCTGGGCGCCCCAGTAGCGGTCGGCTGGGACTTCGAGCGGGCCGAAACTGTCGGATTCCGTTCTGGTTCCGGGGCGGGTATCGGTGCGGGTATCGGTCATGGTCTGACTCCCTTTGGCATGCGGCTGCATACGAGATAGCGCGCCGGCGCGGCGGCGGCAATCGCCCTATTTGCGAAAGGCGTCGAGGCTGACCACCTCGGCCTCGCCGGAGGCGGGCCGGTCGCCGTCGGCGGGCTCTTCGGGCTTTGCGGCCTCGTCGGGTTTGCCGCCGCCGGGGCCTTCGGGCGGGGGGGCGTCGGGCTCTTCGCGGGTCTCGAACTTGAGCCCGAATTCCACCGACGGATCCACGAAGGTGCGGATCGCGTCATAGGGGATGAACATGCGTTCGGGCCGGTCGTTGAAATTGAGGGTGACGGAGAAGCCCTCCTCGCCCACCTCCAGATCGGCAAACCAGTGCTGCATGACAATGGTCATGGTCTCGGGAAAGCGCTCGGCCAGCCAGTCGGCGAGCTCGACGCCCGGATGCCGGCTGGCGAAGGTAATGAAGAAATGGTGCTGTCCGGGCAGGCCCTCGCGCGCCACCTGTTCGAGGACCTTGCGGATCAGCCCGCGCATGGCCTCGTGCATCAGGCCGCCATAGTCGATCGTGTCGGTATCGGTATCCTTGCCCATATCCTTGCCCATGCGCGCGCCGTTTCCGCCAGAGTAAGCGATTCCGGCACGAAGAAAAGGGTTTTGTGCGCGGGAAAGCGGCGGGCGGAGCGCAAACCTATGCAGGCGGCGGTTTTGCCGCTATACTGAAACGATTACCGCAAGAGCGATTGTCGCAAGAGCGATTGCAGCAACATTGTCGCAACAGGGATTACAGCAACGGAGGGTACCATGCGCACGAATGAAACCACCGACAGGCGCTGGCAGGACCGGCGCAGCCTGGTCTACGCTTGGCTGCTGCTGTTCTTCCCGGTCGGGCTCTACGGGCTCTGGACCAGCCGGGTCTTCGACGACCGGCAGAAGTGGCGGTTCAGCGCCGCGGTTGCGGTGGTGCTGGTGGTGGGCAGCGCCGGGCTGCTCAACCTGCTGGCGGCCCTGGTCTGCGCGCCGATGGCGGTGTTCCTGCTGTGGAGGGACCCGGAGATCGCCCGCCCCACCTTTCGCAACTTCACCATTGGCGCGGGCGTGGTGGCGCTGCTGGCGCTGTCCTCGGCGGGCGGCGGCGGGGGCTTCGGGGAAGACGACTGCACGGCGGTGATCGAACAGGGCGGCGCGACCTACTTTCGCGACAGCGATTGCAACGTGATCGGAAAGATGAGCGACTGACCCATCCCCGGGCTCGGGGGCGAATCCTGCGCATGCTTCGCGCCGGATGCGCATCCGGTGGCATTCCCCGACGCCGGCTTCAGCCGGATCGGCGCGCGGCCCCGTCCCGGCGCGCGGCCCAGTCCCCCGGAGCCGTCCCTGCCCTGCAT
>JALTZY010000135.1 GCA_027045905.1 Paracoccaceae bacterium | reverse complement strand
CCAGGATGTCGGGCGCCTTTTCCAGCAGCGCCACGCGCGCGCCCTCCAGAGTGAAGCGGCGCGCCATGGCGCAGCCGACGACCCCGCCGCCGATGATGATCACGTCGTAAGCGGTCTCGCCCGGGATGCGCCGGGGGTGTATCTTTTCGCCGCGCTGTTGTAGCATCCGAGTGACCGATTTGCCCCAAATAATGCCCAAGTGGTAACTTTTGCCGCCCGAACAGTCAACGGAGAGGCAGATGAATATTCGTGAACGCCAGGCCCGGCTGGTCGAAATCGTCTGGAAGGAGGGAAGGGCCTCTGTCGAGACGCTGGCCGAGTTGCTAGGCGCCTCGCGGGAAACCATCCGCCGCGACCTGACCCGACTTGCCAGGCAGGGCAAGGTTCAGAAGGTACACGGGGGCGCGGTGAAGCCGGTCGTTCCGGGCGAGCCCGAGTTCCAGCAGCGCCTGTCCGAAAACGCCCCGGCGAAGATGGCGATCGCCAGGCGCGCGGCGGCGCTGTTCCGGCCGGGGGAGGCGCTGTTCGTCGATACCGGCTCGACCACCCTGTTCTTTGCCGGGGAGATCGCCAGGCTCGAGGGGCTGACGATCATTACCAATTCAACAGAAATCGCGCGGGTGGTCGGCGGGGCGGGCAGCGGCCACCAGGTATTTCTGCTCGGCGGCGAATACGGCGCCGGCAACAGCCAGACCACCGGAACCATGGTCGTCGAGCAGATCCGCGCCTTTCGTGCCCATCATGCGGTGCTTACGGTGGGAGCGATCGACCGGCGCGGCGGGGCCATGGATTACAATATCGCCGAAGCGCAGGTGGCTCGCGCGATGATCTCCCGGTCCGAGCAGGTGACCATCCTTGCCGACCATTCGAAATTCTCCGCCCTGGCATCGTTCCAGGTCTGCGCCCTGTCGCGGATCGACCGCCTCGTTTGCGATGGTCCCGTCCCGCGAGACATCCATGAAGCGCTGGAAGCAGAAGGCGCGCGGCTGCATGTGGCAGAGATTTCTTGAATCCGGGAGGGATTGCGGGGTGTTGCGGGGCACGGGCTCGGAGGTCAGAGGCGCTGGGGGGCAGTACCGCCCAGGGCTGCCGCCGTACGGGCCAGGGCGGTGATGGCGGGCCAGTCGCCGGCACGGATCAGCGCGCGCGGGGCGACCCAGGAGCCGCCGACGCAGAGGGCGTTTTCCAGGCGGAGGTAGACCGGGGCGGTCGTGGCGCAGATGCCGCCGGTGGCGCAGAAGCGGATCTGCGGCAGCGGGCCGCCGAGCGCCTTGAGGAAGGCGGGGCCGCCGGCGGGGGCGGCGGGGAAGAATTTCTGTACGCTGTAGCCGCGCTCGAGCAGCGCCATGGCCTCGCTGGCGCTGGCGGCGCCGGGCAGGAGCGGCAGGCCTTCGGCTTCGCAGGCTTCGAGCAGGGCAGGGGTGGCGCCCGGCGAGACGCCGAAGCGCGCGCCGGCGGCCTTGGCGCGCATCACGTCCTGGGGCGTGATCAGCGTGCCGGCGCCGACCACGCCGCCTTCGACGCGGGCCATTTCGGCGATGGCGTCGAGCGCCGCCGCGCTGCGCAGGGTGACTTCGAGCGCGGGCAGGCCGCCTGCGATGAGGGCTTCGGCGAGCGGGCGGGCGTCGGCCACGCGCTCGACCACCAGCACCGGGATCACCGGGGCGAGGCGGCAGAGGCGCTCGGTCTCCAGGCTGGCTTCCTGCGGGGTGATGGGCTGGCTCATGCGGGCGGCTCCGGCAGGATGGCGCTGGCGCCGGTCTCGGCGCTGCCCGCATGGGCGCGAAACAGGGCGAAAAGCTCGCGGCCGAGTCCGTGGGGCGGCGGGGCAGTGAAGGGGACGGGCGGGCGCGCCTCGAAGCCCTCGGCCAACACGTCGAGGGTGCCGTTTTCCGCGTCCAGACGCACGAGGTCGCCGTCGCGGATACGCGCAAGCGGGCCCGCGCGGGCGGCTTCGGGGCTGAGGTGGATGGCGGCCGGGATCTTGCCCGAGGCGCCGGACATGCGCCCGTCGGTCACCAGCGCCACCCTGAGCCCGCGTGCCTGCAGCACCGAGAGCACCGGGGTCAGCGCGTGCAGTTCCGGCATCCCGTTGGCGTGCGGCCCCTGAAAGCGCACCGCCACCACCACGTCGCCGGTGAATTCGCCGGCCTTGAAGGCGGCCCGGACCGCTTCCTGGCTGTCGAAGACGCGCGCCGGGGCCTCGATCAGCCGGTGCTCGGGGGCGACGGCGGAGATCTTGATCACCCCGCAGCCCAGATCGCCGGTGATCTGCCGGAGCCCGCCGCTGGGCTGGAAAGGGGCGCTGGCCGGGCGCAGGATGCGATCGTCGAGCGCCTTGCGCGGGGCGGGCTGCCAGTGGAGGCTTTCGCCGCTGTCGCCCGCAAGTTTCGGTTCCTCGGTATAGGCGGAAAGGCCCGGCCCGGCGACCGTCTCCACGTCTTCGTGCAGCAGGCCCGCTTCGAGCAGTTCGCCGATCAGCCAGCCCATGCCGCCGGCGGCGTGAAAGGCATTCACATCGGCAAGGCCGTTGGGGTAAACCCTTGCAATCAGGGGGGTAATCTCGGAAATTTCGGCGAAATCCTCGAGCGTGAGAATGACCCCGGCGGCGCGCGCCATGGCCGGCAGGTGCAGCACCAGGTTGGTCGAGCCGCCGGTGGCCATGAGCCCGACCATACCGTTGACAAAGGCCTTTTCGCTGAGGATATGGGCGACCGGCAGCGCCTTGCCCGCCAGCGCCGTCATGGCGATGGCGCGCCGCGTGGCCTCGGCGGTGAGGGCCGCGCGCAGGGGCGTGTCAGGGTTCACGAAGGAGGCGCCGGGCAGGTGCAGGCCCATGATCTCCATCAGCATCTGGTTCGAATTGGCGGTGCCGTAGAAGGTGCAGGTGCCGGGGCCGTGATAGGCCGCCATCTCCGCCTGCATCAATTCGGCGCGGTCGATCTCGCCGGCGGCAAAGGCCTGGCGGATGCGGGCCTTTTCGTCGTTGGGAAGCCCCGAGGTCATCGGCCCCGCGGGCATGAACACCGCCGGGATATGGCCGAAGCTGGCCGCCGCGATCACCAGCCCCGGCACGATCTTGTCGCAGATGCCCAGGTAAAGCGCGGCGTCGAAGGTATTGTGGCTGAGCGCGACGGCGGCGGCGAGCGCGATCGCCTCGCGCGAAAACAGGCTGAGCTCCATGCCGTCCGTGCCCTGGGTCACGCCATCGCACATGGCTGGCACGCCGCCGGCGACCTGGGCTGTGGCGCCGCTCTCGCGAGCCACGCGGCGGATCAGTTCCGGGTAGCTCTCGTAGGGGCGGTGCGCGCTCAGCATGTCGTTATAGGCGGTGACGATGCCCAGATTGGGCACGCGGCCGGCGGCAAGGCGCTGCTGGTCCACCCCCGCGCCGGCATAGGCATGGGCCTGATTCGAACAGGCGAGATGCGCGCGCGCCGGGCCCTCGTCCGCGGCCCTTGCCACGCGCTCGAGATAGGCCCGGCGCGTGGATGCCGAGCGGGCGATGATGCGCTCGGTGATCCTGGAAAGGGCCGGGTTCAGGGCTGGGGTAGGGGCCATGGCTTTCTTCTTCGGTTCGCAGGCGACGGCGTGGGCCTAGCATGGATCGTTAGCGCTAACAAGCCGCTTGCCCCTTTGCACGCGTTGCGCCCAGTGCGGCGCGATGGGCAGGCGTATTGTTTCCGCCGGGGGCAAAATAGCGCATTTTTCGAGAAATTGGAGCGGATTTCACAATTCCGCCCGAATTGGCTGGCAAGGTGCCCGCATAACCCGGCAATGGCCCGCGGCAGGGCCGGCAAAGGAGGCAGGAAATGAGGATTCGCAGGATAGGCGTGACGGGAATGGCGCTCTTGGCGCTGGGCATGTCGCTGGGGGCTTGCAGCGGGCCCCGGGTGGTCTCGCGGGCGGCGGAGCCGGGCATGGCGCTGCTGTCGCGCGAGGAGGGCGCCGCCGTCTCGATGCGTGATTACAAGGTCGTGGACGTGCGCGTGAACGTGCCCGAAAGCCTGACCGTCTCGGAGGCCAATTCGCTGATCCCGCAGGCCGATATCGTCTGGCATGGCGACCCCTATGGCGACCGGCGCGTCCAGGTCGCCACGGTGATCCGCGATGGCATGATGGCAGGAGCGCAGAATCTCGAAGGCGCACGCCCGGTGATCGTCGAGATCGAGGTGGTGCGCTTCCATGCGCTGACCCCGCGGGCGCGCTACACGGTGGGTGGCAACCACAATATCGACTTCTGGATGACGGTGCGCGACGCCGAGAGCGGCGAAGTGCTGGAGCCGCGCCGGCTTGTCGATACCGACCTGCCGGCCTATGGCGGGACCAGGGCCGTCGAAGCCGAAGCGAAGGGGGAGACCCAGAAGGTACGGATCCAGACCTTCATGGCCGAGGTGTTGCAGCAGGAGCTGGGGGCGCAGGCCGTGGGAGTCACCGGATAAGGGCCGGTGCGGGCGCTGCTCGATGCCTGCGTGCTCTATCCCACGGTGATGCGCGAGATGCTGTTGGGAGCGGCGCGGGCAGGGCTCTACGATCCGCTCTGGTCGGCGCGCATCCTCGAGGAATGGTCCCGGGCCGCGGCGGCGCGGCTGGGGCGTGAGGGCGAGGCGGTGGCGCAGGGCGAGATCGCCGTGCTGCGGGCGCGCTGGCCGGATGCGATGGTGTGCCCGGATCCGGGGCTGGAAGCGCGCCTTTACCTGCCCGATGCCGCCGACATCCATGTGCTGGCTGCGGCGATTGCCGGCTCGGCCGATCTGATTGTCACCGAGAACCGCGCCGATTTCCCGCGCCATATCCTCGCCGAAGAGGGGCTGGGGCGGGAGGGGGCGGATGCCTTTCTGCTGCGTCTTTACAGGAAAAACCCGCAGAAGATCGCGGCGGTGGGCGAAGCGGTCAGGAGGGAGGCGGAGCGTCTTTCCGGTGAGAAATGGCCCATGCGCCGGCTGCTGAAAAAGGCCCGCCTGCCGCGGCTGGGCAAGGCGCTGGAGGGGGGCGGCGATTTCTCTGCGAAAAATCGGGCTGGCACCAGGCGCTGAGACGAATCATCCCAGCCAGCGCCTTTCGTTTTCCTCGATGGCCCGGATGCGTGCATCGGGTTTCGGATGGCTGAGCAGCCAGGCGGGGCTGGCCCCGGTGCTGCCGGTGAGAGAGGGGAGCTTTTCGAGCAGGGATTTCTGCGCCCCGGCTCCGATTCCAGACCTGATCAGCAGGGCGGTTGCATAGGCATCGGCCTCGAATTCGTCGGTGCGGCTGAGGCGGGCGGCCAGCAGTATGGTGAGAAAGCCTGCCACATGATTTCCCAGCCCGGGCAGGAAGCGGTTGACCAGCATGGCCAGGGCCGTGCGCAGGGCGTTCTGGCCGGAAAAATCGATCATCCGGCGCCGGCCGTGGCCAAGCGCCACATGGCCCAGTTCATGGGCGATGACCGAGGCCATTTCCTCGGCGCTGACCTGGCCGGAAGTGTATTTCTCGTAAAATCCCCGGGTGATGAAAATGCGCCCGTCGGGGGCTGCCAGGCCGTTGATCGGGGAGATTTCGTAGATGTGCACCCTGATGCGGGGCAGATCGAGGCTTTCGGCCATCCTGCGCGTGAGCCGGTCGATATGGGGATCGGCAAGGGCGGTGGAGCGCCGGTCGAGCTCGCGCGCGGTGCGCCAGGCCGAGAAACGATAAACGGCGAGGCCGTAGAGCAGGGCGAGCAGGATCGGTGTCAGGCGCAGCATGGGGGGGATATGGGGTCTTTCGCGGCGAATTGGAAGGGGCCGGCGGCAGGCGCAGGCGCGGCGATGCGAAGGCCTGGCGCATGGGGCGGATCGCCGACGAAGCGGGGCAAGTGATTGCGGCCGCTGCGCTTCCGGCGTATCAGGGGACATGCGAGGGCGAGAGGGGAGTATCGGATGGCACGGGAGCTTACACTGCACCGCCGGGCGGCGCGATCGGGAGAGGCGAAGTCGGCGGTGCTGTTCCTGCACGGCTATGGCGCGGACGGGGCGGACCTGCTGGGCCTTGCCGACCCCCTGGGCGAATACATGCCGGACACGGTATTCCTGGCCCCGGATGCGCCGGAGAGATGTGCGGGCAATCCGATGGGGTATCAGTGGTTCTGCATACCCTGGCTTGACGGATGCAGCGAGGAGGCGGCGGCCGAAGGGCTGGAACTGGCGGCGCTGGACGTGGATGCGCTGGTCGGTCGGGTGCTTGAGGAAGAGGGCATAACGCCAGAAAAACTCATCGTTTTCGGATTTTCTCAAGGGACGATGATGGCGCTGCATGTGCTGCCTGCGCGCGCCGAGCCCGTGGCCGGTATCGTGGCGGTTTCCGGGCGCCTGCTGGAGCCGGAGCGGCTTGGCCAGCGGGTCAGGGTGCGCCCGCCGGTGCTGCTGGTCCATGGAGATCAGGACGAGATGGTGCCGATCCGGTATTTTCAGGAGGCCGGCAATGCGCTGCAGGAGGCGGGTTTCGATGTCTATGCCCATGTGATGAAGGGGACCGGGCACGGAATCGCCCAGGACGGGCTGTCCGTGGCGCTGGTTTTCATGGCCGAGAGACTGGGAATCGCGCTGCCCCGGGAGTAGGGTCGCGGCTCGGGGAGCGCGGGAAGGGTGGCCGGGCAGGTCCTTGTGAACGCTTCCGAAAGCGCCGCCCGGCTCAGCCCAGCAGCCGGTGGCAGAGTTCGAGCCCCTCGATGAGCCTGTCCACCTCCTCGCGGGTATTGTAGAGCGCGAATGAGGCGCGCGCGGTGGCCGGCAGGCCGAGGAAATCCATCAGCGGCTGGGCGCAATGGTGGCCAGCGCGCACGGCGATGCCCTTGTTGTCGAGGATGGTGGAGATGTCATGGGGGTGGCCCGCGCCCTCGAGCGTGAGCGAGAAGATCGCGGCCTTGCCCGGCGCATTGCCATGCACCGTGACCCAGTTGAGCCCGGCGAGCCGCTCGGCCGCATAGGCCGCCAGATCCGCCTCATGGGAGGCGATGTTCTCCATCCCGAGATCCATCATGTATTCGAGCGCCGCGCCAAGGCCGATGGTCTGCACGATCCCGGGGGTTCCGGCCTCGAATTTCATCGGCGGATCGGCATAGCTCACCGAGTCGCGGGTCACTTCGCGGATCATGTCGCCTCCGCCCATGAAGGGCTGCATCTCGGCGAGCCTTTCCTCGCGGATATAGATCGCCCCCGAGCCCGAGGGGCCGTAGAGCTTGTGGCCGGTAATGGCGTAGAAATCGCAGCCGATATCGGCCACGTCGACCGGCATATGCACCGCGCCCTGCGAGCCATCGACCAGCACCGGCACGCCCTGGGCGTGGGCGCCCTCGGTCACCGCCTTTACATCAATAACAGTCCCCAACACATTGGAAACATGGGTGATTGCCACCATTCGCGTGCGCGGGGTAATGGCCGCGAGCAGCTTCTCGGCAGAGAGGCTCCCGTCGGGCTCCGGGGCCACCCAGACGAGCTTCACCCCGAGGCGCTCGCGCAGAAAATGCCAGGGCACGATATTGGCGTGATGTTCGAGCAGGCTCAGCACGATCTCGTCGCCCGCCCGCATCCGCGGCGCGGCCCAGGCGTAGGAGACCATGTTGATCCCTTCGGTGGAGCCGGAATTGAGCACGATCTCGCGCTCGCTTCTCGCCCCCAGGAAGCGCGCGACGATCCCGCGCACCGCCTCGTAGCGGTCGGTCGAGATATTGGAAAGCGTGTGCAGGCCGCGATGCACGTTGGCGTATTCTTCCGCGTAGCCGCGCATCACCGCATCCAGCACCGCCTGAGGCTTCTGGGCCGAAGCGCCGTTATCGAGATAGGTCAGCTTCTGGCCATGCACCTTGCGCGCGAGGATCGGAAAATCGGCGCGTACCTTTTCTACGTCATACATCGACTACCTCATCTGCATGGGCGAGAGTACCCCTGCTCCGGCGCCGATCAGCGCCAGGGCGACTCCAAGCACCACCCCGAGTCCGAGGAGCAGCACCACGATGGTGGCAAAGACCAGCCCGGCGGAGCGGAAGCCGTGCATTTCGGCGGTGAAATGGGTGATGATCCAGAAGCTTACCCCCACCGAGAACAGCGCCGCCAGAGCCGCGAGGCCGGGGGCGAACAAGGCCAGAACCAGTACCACGAGTTGCAGCATCACGCTCACATACTGCATCCAGATCACGGTCAGGATCGCCTGCGGAAAGGTCCCGTGGCCGCCAAAGGCCCGCCCCACCCAGTAGATCAGAAAGACCGTGATCACCAGGCTCGCGGTCTGGACCATCCCCATGCGCAGGGGGTCGCCCAGCAGGCTGTCCGCCAGCGCCGGGTCGGGCGGCGGCGGAAACAGGATGACAGAGGCCACGTTGAGCCCCGTGGACAGCACCGCAAACAGCGCAAATGCCTGCCAGAGCGCCGCGCGCGGAAAATCCAGGCTCAGCACGTCGCGCGCCACCTTGCGCGGCTCGGGGATGGTCTGAAGCGCCATTCCCAGCAGATATCCCGGCTCAAAGCGCATCGCCACTCCCCCATTCCACCGCCCTGAGCCCCAACAGCCAGAAGACCAGGAACGCCCCCAGCGCCACGGCTCCGCTCGCCTGCATCGCCGGCCCCGGCCCGACAAAGCCCGCCACCAGCCCCCACAGGAGCCAGGCTGGACTCGCCGCCAGCAGCGCCCAGAAAAGCGCGAAACGCGCCTGATAGGCGCTGGCACGCCCGCCAAGGGCACGCGCAGCCAGATGACTGAGGTTGCCCAGTCCATAGAGCACCATCGGCATGATGAACAGCCAGGCAAAGAGCGCGCCGCCCAGAAGCGGGTTCAGCTCTCCGCCGCCCAGCATCGCCTCGCGCATCAGCCGCGGCCATTGCGCCACGAAGACCAGCGCGCAGGCCAGCATCAGCACCGCCAGCGCCCGGTCCTCGCGCGCCTCGTCGCCGGCCCGGCGCCGGATCACGCGCCCGGGCGCGCGCCAGGTGGCGGCCATGTCCGCGACCACCGACATGCTCAGCCGCGCCGCCGCGCAAGCCAGGCTTCGAGCCGGCTGGTGATGTCTTCGGTGATCGCCGCATCCTCGATCTCGTCCATGGCGTCCGACAGGAAGGCCAGCACCAGCAGGTCCTGCGCCTCGGCCGCCGGCACTCCGCGCGAGCGCAGGTAGAAGAGCGCCTCCTCGTCGATCCCGCCCGAGGTGGAGCCGTGGCTGCAGGCCACGTCGTCGGCGTATATCTCAAGCTCCGGCTTGGCGAGGAAGGTGCTGTCTTCGTCCAGCAGCAGCGCCTGGCTCTTCTGGTAGCCGTCGGTCTTCTGCGCGCCTTCCCTGACCAGGATCTTGCCCTGAAAGATGCCTACCGCGCCGTTCAGCAGCACCTTTTTATAGACCTGCCGACTCTCGCATCCCGGCGCGCCATGGGTGATGAACACGGTGTCGTCATGTATGAAGGACCCCATTCGCCCGTCTCCCATCGCCGCGCCGGCCACATGGGCCACCCCGCCTTCGCCGGCGAATTCGATCACGGTTTCGTTGCGCGTGTGGGTGCCATTGACCGTGAGCGTGAAGCTCTTGAAAACGCTCTCCTGTCCCAGCCTGGCAAAGACATGGGTGACGGCTCGACGGCCGTGGTCGCGCCCCTGTGTGCGCACATGGTGAAAGCACGCGCCTTCGGCCACGTCCACCTCCAGCACGGTATTCAGCCGGGCCGCGGCGGGGCCGTTTTCCAGGAGCGTGAGCTCGGCGCCGGGCTCAAGGCGCAGCACATGGTGCAGCATCGCGTCCGAGCGCGGATCGTCATGGCAATAGATAAGGTTGAGCGGCAGAGCGACCTTGCCGGTGATGCGGATCAGAAGCCCGTCGGGGGCAAAGGCGGTGTTGAGCGCGGCAAAGGGGCGGGCGACCGGGCTCTGGCCCGCCGCCTCGAGTACGCCATAGAGATCGCGCGCCCAGTGCAGATCGGCCTGCCCGGCATCGGCCAGCCGGCTCACCTCCAGCCCCTCGGGCAGGTCCGGCATGGTTCCTTCGAACCGGCCATCGCGGAAGCTGAATTTCAGCCGCTCGAGCCCGGTAAAGACCGGCGCTTCGCCCTGCATGTCGAGAATCGGCGCTTCCTCGGGTTCGGGCGCGGCGAAGTCATCGCCCCCGGCAAAGCGCCAGTATTCGTCGCGCCGGCCCGGAAAGCCCATTTCGCGAAAACGCGCGAGCGCCCCCTTGCGCGCATCATTCGCCCAGGCGCCGGAGGTCGGCAGCACCAGCCGGTCCAGCAGGCTCGGCGCCGGGTTGGAAACAGCAGGCGTCACCATCATGCCACCTCGCTCAGGATGTCGCCGTAGCCGTTATGCTCGACCTCGAGCGCCAGTTCCGGCCCGCCGGTCCTGACGATCCGCCCGGCCGCCATGATATGCACCACGTCGGGCTTGATGTGGTCGAGAAGCCTTTGATAATGCGTGATGACCAAGAAGGAACGCCCCGCGTCGCGCAGCCCGTTCACCCCCTCGGCGACCAGCTTCATCGCGTCCACATCGAGGCCCGAATCGGTCTCGTCCAAGATGCACATCTTCGGCTGGAGCATGGCCATCTGCAGGATCTCGTTGCGCTTCTTCTCGCCGCCGGAAAAGCCCACATTGACCGGGCGCTTGAGCATGTCGGCGTCGATTCTGAGCTTCCTGGCCTCGGTGCGCACGAGCTTCAGGAATTCGGCCGCCGAAAGCTCCTCCTCGCCGCGCAGCTTGCGCTGCGAATTGACCGCCGTGCGCAGGAAGGTCATGTTGCCCACGCCCGGGATCTCGACCGGATACTGAAAGGCGAGAAACAGCCCCGCCGCGGCGCGCTCCTCAGGCGCCATGTCGAGCAGGTCCTGCCCGTCGAGCGTGGCGCTGCCCGCGGTCACCTCGTAGCCCTCGCGGCCGGCGAGCACATAGGAGAGCGTCGATTTCCCTGACCCGTTCGGCCCCATGATCGCATGTACCGCGCCGGCGGGCACCTCGAGGTCCACGCCCTTGAGGATTTCCTTGTCCTCTGCTTCAAGTTTGACCTTCAGTCCCTTGATTTCCAGCATTTTTCGTCTCTCCGTCATGTCCTGTGGCGGCTATGCGAGCCGCATGCGCAACCAGTCTTCCATCGGCCAGGCTTCGGGCCAGTCTCCGAAATGGCCGAGGGCGGCGATTTCGTTATCGGCGCCAAAGCCCACCAGCACGAATTCGCTCGGGTCGGGAAAGCCCGACCAGTCGTTTCTGAGCAGCCAGTATTGCATCTCGCCATCGTCGCCGAGCGCCACGATCTCGTCGGCAAGCTGGCTGACGGGACCGGAATCGGCGAAGATCAGCGCGTCCTTGGCCCCGGCGGGCTTCCAGTCGATGCGCCGGGCGCAGGCGGCGCGAAAGGCGGCCAGCAGGGGCGCGGGGGCGGCGGCATTGTCCGCGCGCGCGGTCGGGGTCTCGCCGGGGGCCGGGCGCTCCTTGCCCCGGGCCTTCGAGCGCAGCCGGCGCAGATATTGGTCAACCGGCATCGCCATCAGCCCGCCTCCGCGCTCCGGCGCGTGGTATCGCTGCGCCCGAGCGCAAGCGTGAGGCAGACCAGCGAAAAGCCAAACGCGCCGGCCGCCATCGCCCAAGGGCCGAAGAAGGGCAGCAGGGCAACGGCCGAGAGCACCGCGCCCTTGATCAGCCCCATGAACCAGGCGGCGAAAAGGCGGACCGGATCGCGCATCGGCTACCCCACGCTCCCTTCCAGCGAGATCGCGACAAGCTGCTGGGCTTCCATGGCAAATTCCATCGGCAGCGCCTGCAGCACCTCGCGGGCAAAGCCATTGACGATCAGCGCCACCGCGGCCTCTTCGTCCATGCCGCGCGACTGGCAGTAGAACATCTGGTCTTCGTCTACCTTCGATGTGGTCGCCTCATGTTCTACCCGGGAGGAATTGTTCTTCACCTCGACATAGGGCACCGTATGGGCGCCGCATCTGTCGCCGATCAGCAGGCTGTCGCACTGGGTATAATTGCGGCTGTTCTTGGCCCTG
The DNA here is from genome assembly GCA_027045905.1 of Paracoccaceae bacterium. Classification (GTDB taxonomy): domain Bacteria; phylum Pseudomonadota; class Alphaproteobacteria; order Rhodobacterales; family Rhodobacteraceae; genus JAAEUB01. Next base: position 5,939 of record JALTZY010000135.1, on the reverse strand, counting down.
GGGTGGATCGAGACCAGCCCGCGATAGGTGTTCTGCGCGCGGCCCGCACTGATCCCCTTGGAGACGATGCGGCTCTTGGTGTTGCGCCCCAGATGGATCATCTTGGTGCCGGTATCGGCCTGCTGGAAATTGTTGGTGATGGCGATGGAGTAGAACTCGCCCTGGCTGTCATCGCCGCGCAGGATGCAGGAGGGGTATTTCCAGGTGACCGCCGAGCCGGTCTCGACCTGGGTCCACATGACCTTGGAGCGCGCGCCGCGGCAATCAGCGCGCTTGGTGACGAAATTGTATATGCCGCCCTTGCCTTCCTCGTCGCCCGGGAACCAGTTCTGCACCGTCGAATACTTGATCTCGGCATCTTCCAGGATCACCAGCTCCACCACGGCGGCATGCAGCTGGGCGGTGTCGCGCCTGGGCGCGGTGCAGCCCTCGAGATAGCTCACGTAAGAGCCCTTGTCGGCGATGATCAGGGTGCGCTCGAACTGGCCGGTATTCTCGGCATTGATGCGAAAATAGGTGGAAAGCTCCATCGGGCAGCGCACCCCGGGCGGGATGTAGACGAAGGAGCCGTCGGAAAACACGGCGCTGTTGAGCGTGGCATAGAAATTGTCGCTCTGGGGCACCACGCTGCCGAGATATTTCTTCACCAGGTCGGGATGCTCGCGGATCGCCTCGCTGATCGGGCAGAAGATCACCCCGGCCTTCTTCAGCTCTTCCTGAAAGGTGGTGCCGACGGAGACGCTGTCAAACACCGCATCCACCGCCACCTTGCGCTCCCCGGCGCTCCCCCCCGCGCTCCCCTCGGCGGGCATGTCCTCGGCGCCTTCGACCCCGGCCAGGATCATCTGCTCCCTGAGCGGGATGCCGAGCTTTTCGTAAGTCGCCAGCAGCTTCGGATCCACCTCGTCCAGGCTCCTGGGCTTCTTCTCCATGCTCTTCGGGCGGGCATAGTAGTAGAGATCCTGAAAGTCGATCTCCGGATAATCGACCATCGCCCATTTCGGCTCTTCCATCTGCTGCCAGCGGCGAAAGGCCTCGAGGCGCCATTCGAGCATCCATTCGGGCTCTTCATTGCGCTCGGAGATCAGGCGCACGATATCCTCGGAAATGCCCTTGGGGGCGAATTCCATCTCGATATCGGTCTCCCAGCCATATTTGTAGCTGTCTCCCAGGTCGCGCACGGCCGCGATCGTCTCTTCCTCGACCCCTTCCTTGACCTTCACCACTTCGGATACCTCATCCAAGCCAGCCATCCTTACCCTCTCCGGCGCGCGCGCCACTTGCTCCATTCGCCGGTCCAGGCGTCCACGAAACGCAGGACCTCTTCCTCTGTCGTATCCGGCCCCAGCGAGACCCTGAGCGCGCTCTCCGCCGCGCCCTCGCCAAAGCCCATGGCACCGAGCACCTTGGATGCCCGCACCTTGCCGCTGGAGCAGGCCGAGCCGGCCGAAACCGCAAAGCCCGCCAGATCCATCACCATCACCTGCGTCTCGCCCTTCCAGCCCGGCGTGATGAAACAGGAGGTATTGGGCAGCCTGTCCGCGTCATTCCCGACAAAAATAGTCTCTTTTGCCGATTCCGCAATCCCGTTTTCCAGAATTGTTCTAAGTTTTGCCACCCGCGACCATGTGTCTCCCTCCAGATCGCGCGAAGCCGCCTCGGCTGCGGCGCCGAAGCCGGCAATGCCGATCACGTTTTCGGTGCCCGCGCGCCGGCCCATTTCCTGCCCGCCGCCGATCACGCGCGCGGCAAGCTCCGTGCCCCGCCGCATCACCAGTGCCCCCACCCCCTTGGGTCCGCCGATCTTGTGCGCGCTGACGATCGCCATCTGCGCATCCGACCAGTTGAAGCCGAACGGCACCTTGCCAAAGGCCTGGGTCGCATCCACCAGCGCCAGCCCCACGGGCAGGTCCTGCAATATCCCCGTCTCGCTGTTGGCCGCCTGCAGGGCGCTGCGCGCGGGATCATCCACCGTTACCTGCCCGCGCCGGTCCACTTCCAGCACCGCCTCGCACCAGGCGCGCACCGCCTCATGCTCCACATCCGCGCACGCCACCCCGCGCCCGGCCAGCGCCAGCGCCGCCGCCTCGGTGGCCGAAGCGGTAAAGACCAGCTCCGCCCCCTCCGCCCCGATCGCGCGCAAGACCTGCGCCCGCGCCCGCTCCACCAGCGCGCGCGCCGCGCGCCCCTCCGCATGCACGCTCGAGGGGTTGCCCGCCACCTCCATCGCCTCGAGCATCGCCGCGTGCGCCTCGGACCTGAGCGGCGTGGTCGCATTCCAGTCCAGATAGACCCGCCTCACCGGCCTGCCCTTTCATCTTTCCCCAAATACTCCGGGGGGCGCTGGGGGGGATCGGAATAAATTTGAATGGGGTGCGCATCTTGTTTTTGAGTGGGGTATTGGCGGGGTGTTGTAAACAGGGGGTTTGGGACGTTGGGGCGGATTTGGGGGAATCGGGCCAGCGGAACAAAATGCCTTTGAATACCGCCGTTGGTTTCTGCCGGTTTCCGAACCGGGACACAAGCCCTTACCATTCGTGCACCGAGGCGACGACGCGGCCGATGATTTCGACATCGTCGCTGCCGTCCTGGTCGATGATGATCGGGGCGTAATTGCTGTTGCGGCTGTTGAGGGAGATGCGCTTGCCGGGGAAGAGCTGGACGCCCTTGACGAAGAACTGATCCGAATAGCGCACGGCGTAGATGCGGCCGTCGCGCGGGACCTGCTCGGCGCGGTTGATCAGGATCAGATCGCCATCGTGGAGATCGGGCTCCATGCTGTCGCCGGCGACCGATATCACCGCGAGGTCTTTTGGGCTGAGGCCGCGCCGGGTGAGCCATTTGCGGTTGAAGGCATAGGAGCCGGTGCCCTCTTCGCTTTGCACAAGCGAGCCGTGGCCAGCGGAAGCGGCGACATCGAGGCGCGGGATCGGGACAAAGTTACCCTGCGTCACGGTAGGGAAATCCTTATCCCCGTTTGGGTGCGTTTCATCGATAAATTTGGGGCCAGAGCCGGTCAACGGCCACGAGGCGGATACACCCAAACGTTCACTCATGGCAGTTGAAAACTCACTCCCGACCGCCCTTTCCTTTGCGAGGTAGTTTTGGATTGTGCGATATCTTACACCGGTAGCATCAGATAAATCCTTCAAGGACAAAGCCTTATCAGAAGCGATTTCTCTAATCCCTTCTGGTATTCCCATTTTTGCATTCTTCTTCCTGACATGATGCCCATTTGGGCATTGCATGAGGTTGCAACGACGCAAGGCAGCATCGGGAGTGACTATGCCAGTAAAAGATAAAATGTTCCAGCCCGGAGCGATCCTGCACGAGGTTATCGTGGGGACGCTGCGCAGCGCAGGCACCAGCCTTGAGGCGTGGTGCGAAAAGAACGGGGTGCATCCGAGCACGGCGCGCACCGCGACCCATGGACAATCCGGGGGCGACAAGGGCCAGGCGCTGCTTCAGCGTCTGATCGATGATGCCGGGCCCGAGCTGGTGCTGGCGGTCTATCGCAAGCGGATGATCCTCGAGGCGCGGAAGCCGGAAGGCGCGGCGGCATGAGCGATCTTGCCGAGCATGTCACGGATGCGTCCCTTGCGGCGCATATGGAGGCGGCGCGGCTGATCGCCGCGGCGCTGGGCCAGGAGCGGGCTGCGATTGGCGATGTGGCGCGGGCGTTGGCGCATGCCTACGGCGAGGTGCTGGCGCTGTGCGTGACGGCGAGCAAGCCGCTCGAGGAGATCAGGGCCTTGGGCGGCATTGTCGAACAGGCCGCCGATGCCATGATGCACCGTATCCACGCAAAATCCTGCGCGGGGGTGGCATGAGCGGGCCGGTGTTTGCGGTCGAGCCGAACGGCGGCTGCCGGGCGGTGTGCCGGGATGGCGAGATGCTTTTCGCCCTGTCCACTCAGGCGCTGGCCGAGATGAAGCGCGAGAAGCTGGAGCGCGCGGCACGGCGCAAGCGGCGGCCCTGCATCACCTGTGGCAAGCCATTTCTGAGCGAGGGGCCGCATCACCGGATGTGCGCGCCCTGCCGGGCCTGGGCCAGCGATGTTTACCAAGGGGACGGTATAGAAAATGGGGCAGGCTTTGCGGGAAATACAGGTTGTGGAAGAGGGTTGTTTGATCTGCCGGATGAAGGGTCAAAACAACCGCCAAAACAACCGGGGAAAGTGGCTCGCCAGCAGTGAGCTTGAAGCGCTGGCAGGTGTCTCGCAAGCGGCGGTGCACAAAGCCCTCTCCAAGCGCCACTGGCATGGCGCCGAACTGGTGGTGCGCGAGGAGCAGACCGGGCGCGGGCGTGGCGCCAGGACGCTTCTGGTTCATGTGGGCAGCCTGCCCGCCGATCTGCGCGGGGCCTGGTATGCGCAGCACGGGATTGCGCTGCATGAAGAGGTGGATGCGCAGACGGGCGAGGTGCGCCATGTGCCGGATGAGGGTCTGCGCCATGATGCGGGGTTTGAGAAGAAGTATCGGCTGGCGCTGTGGCGGCGTGATCTGATCGCCCCGCTGCTGGCCGAGGCGCGTTATTCGGCGGGGCGCGGCCGGGTGCTGAAAGAACTGGCGGCCAAGGTGCATCACTTCCCGGACGGGCGGCGCAAGAAGGTGTGCGGGCAGACGCTTTATAACTGGGCCAATGCCTATGAAGAAGAAGGGCTTTACGGGCTGATGCGCAAGCGGCGCGGCGATCTGGGCGCGCGGCGGGTGCTGGTGACGCGGGCCTGGGACAAGGTCCTTGCCGAGCATGTGGAGGAGGCGCGCCGCCAGGCGGTGGCTGACGAGGTGACGCAGTATATACGACATACGCGGGCTGTGGCGGGCCGGGGAGCGGGGCTGGCGGGCGGTGGCCGAGAAGACCACGACGCGGCTGATCGAGCTTTCGCGGGGGCTGGACGTGGTGGCGTTCGAGGCGCTGGAGCTGGGGCGGCTGGGCGATACGGCGCGCGTCAGGAGCCAGTTCGGGGTGTGCAGCATCAACCGGCGCAAGGTCGAGGCGGAGCGGGCGCACCAGCTGGCGGCGATCAAGGCCAGGGATAATGCGGCGTTTCAGGACCGTTACATGCCTTCGATCCTGCGCGATTATTCGGACCTGGCGCCGCGCCAGATCGTGGTTGGGGATGTGCATCCGGTGGATATCATCACCCGGCGGGCGGATGGCTCGACGGTGCATCCCAAGGCGATCAGCAGGTCATGATGTGGCCACCAACCAGATGCACATGACGTTTGTGTTTCTCGCCAAGGGCGAGGGGGTGCGGCGCGAGCATGTGGCGATGAGCTTTCAGGCGATGGTGGCCGAATGGGGGCTGCCGAGGGCAACCGCCGGGCCGGGGCCCTGCGCCGCAAGCTGGCCGATCAGGGCCGCAATGTGGCCCGCCTTTCGCTGGAAGACGAGACTGCCCGGCATCTTGAGCATATGCCCGATGCCCCCGAGGCACCTGTGGCGGCGGTGGTGGATGCGGGCATGATCGACCGCCTGGCCGCGCGCGCCAAGGCCAGGGTCAAGGCTTCGCCGCGCGGCTGGTCGCTGCTCAGCCAGGTCGAGATCATCGCCCTGACCTGGGCGGTCGATCTGTTTCTGGAGGATGGCGAGATGCCCCCGCCGCCGCCCGCACATCCCGAACCCACAGTGATTTCACACGTCTGAAAAGGAGAAAAGAATGGCGTCCCGCAAGGTGAAAACCAAAGCCACCAACGTGCCGGTGCCGCAAGACGACAGCGAAGCCCGCGAGGCGATCCGCGAGATCGGAGACCTCAACCGCGAGGTGCTGCGCATCGAGGCCGAGATGAACGACCGGATCGCCGCGCTCCAGCAGGAATACGGTGCGCGCGTGGCGCCTTTGCGCGAACAGGCCCTGACCAAACAGGAGGGCCTCAGGATGTTCTGTGAGGCCAACCGCGCCCGCCTGACAAATGGCGGCAAGGTCAAATACCACC
>JALTZY010000134.1 GCA_027045905.1 Paracoccaceae bacterium | reverse complement strand
GCTACCACCGGATACTGCGCGTGGCACGCACCATCGCCGACATCGATGGCGACGATACCGTGTCAACACACCATATCGCCGAAGCCGCCGCATACAGGCTGGCAATCGGAACCAGACGATAGGGGCGCATTCGCGAAAGGCCGTTCACCGGAAACGAGGCCAGCCGGGTCAGTCAAATGCCTCCGGATGCAGGTCGCGCGCCATATGCTCGAGCACCGCATTGGCGAACTTTGCCTCGTCGCCTTCCGGAAAGAAGGCCCGCGCCACCTCGACGAATTCGCTGATCACCACTTTCGGCGGTGTCCTGGCGGTCACCAGTTCGGCGCCGGCGGCACGAAACAGGGCGCGCAGGGTCGGGTCGATGCGCCCCAGCGGCCATTTCGCCACCAGTGCCCGGCCGGTAAGCTGGTCGATCCTGGCCTGGTTTTCCAGCGCCCCTTCGACGAGGGCGCGAAACAGTTTCGGGTCGCCCTCGACCATTGCCCCCTCTTCCAGTTCCTCTCCGAAGCGATAATCGAGAAATTCGTGCATCACCCGATCGGCGCTGGCCCCGGCCGCTTCCATCTGGAACAGCGCCTGCACCGCATAAAGCCGGGCGGCAGATCTCATCTGGCGAGTTATCTTCATGGGCTAAGCGGTGCCTTTTTCGGAATCGTCGCTTTCGGCGATCAGGATGCTATCGCGCACCGGCGCGGGCGTGCCGGGGCGCGTCCAGCGCCGGGCGAGCGCGATCAGGTGCAGGGCGGCGGCTGCGGCCCCTGCCCCCTTGTTCATGCGCACGGGATCGGCGCGCGCCTCAGCCTGGGCGCGGTTTTCCACCGTCAGGATGCCGTTGCCGATCGCCGCGCCTTCGAGCCCCAGCAGCATGAGCGCGCGCGAAGAATCATTGCAGACCGTGTCGTAATGGGTGGTCTCGCCGCGGATCACGCAGCCCAGCGCCACGAAGCCGTCGTAATTGGCCAGCCTGTGGGCGGTGGCAATCGCCGGGGGGATCTCGAACGCGCCGGGCACCTCCACCGTCTCGTGCGCCACCCCGGCCGCGTCAAGCTCGACCCGGGCGCCGGCCAGCAGCATGTCGGCGATGTCCCGGTAATAGGGCGCGACCACGATCAGCACCCGGGCCGGGCGGTCGAATGCCGGGCGGGCCAGCGTGTAATGGCTTTCACTTCCCGCCATTGTCTTTTTCCCTTCCGACTTCCCTTCCGACTTCCGTGATCGGCCGTGTGCCCTCGATGGAGAGGCCGTAAGCCTCGAGCCCCACCACCTTGGGCACGGGCGAATTGGTCACCAGGATCAGCCGATGCAGCCCCAGCGCCGCCAGTATCTGTGCGCCCAGGCCGTAATTGCGCAGGATCTGGGGGCTGACGGCGCCGTCCACCACCAGCTTCATGCCCGGATCGCGCAGGAGCACCACCACCCCGCGCCCCTCGGCGGCAATCACGCGCATGGCCTGGCCCAGCTCGCAGGCCGGGCCGGGGCCGAGGCCCAGCGCGTCTTCGAGCGGGTTGAGCGCGTGCATGCGCACCAGCACCGGCTCCGGGGTGGAGATATCGCCCCTGGTCAGCACGATATGTTCGGCGCCCCTGGTCTCGTCGGTGAATATCCGCATCAGCCATTCGCCGCCGAATTCGCTTGTCACCCGCTTGACCGCGCTTTCGCGCACCAGGTTGTCGTGGCGGTGGCGATAGGCGATGAGGTCGCTGATCGTGCCGATCTTGAGCCCGTGCTTCTGAGCGAATGCCACGAGGTCCGGCAAGCGGGCCATGGTGCCGTCCTCGTTCATGATCTCGCAGATCACGCCCGAAGGGTTGAGGCCCGCAAGGCGCGCGATATCCACCGCCGCCTCGGTATGGCCCGCGCGCACCAGCACGCCGCCTTCGCGCGCGCGCAGCGGAAAGACATGGCCGGGCATGGCGATGTCGGCAGGCCCCTTGGTGGGGTCTATGGCGACCGAGACGGTGCGCGCGCGGTCATGGGCCGAAATGCCGGTGGTAACCCCCTCGCGCGCCTCGATCGAGACGGTAAAGGGGGTGTCGTAGCGCGAGGAATTGCCCGCGGCCATCTGCGGCAGGCCCAGCGCGTCGATTCGCTCGGCGGTGAGCGCGAGACAGATCAGCCCGCGCCCATGGGTGGCCATGAAGTTGATCGCCTCGGGGGTGGCCATCTGCGCGGGGATCACCAGATCGCCCTCGTTTTCGCGGTCTTCGTGGTCAACCAGGATGAACATGCGCCCGTTGCGCGCCTCGCTGATGATCTCCTCGACCGGGCTGATCACCTCGGACCAGTCGCGCTCCACGGGGCCGGGCTTTTCGAAGGGGGTGTTGTCGCTCATGTGCCTATCCTCTCTCCCTGCCCATAGCGCAGTCAGGCCCGGGGGGCCAGCCCCCTCGCGCGCCTTGGGCAGGTGTCTCACGGATTCGGCTCGGATGGTCCTCGCATGGTCCATGTCGCGCATGTATCGCGTATCCGTATCGCCGAGCGGGGCATCTTCGATGCTTCTTCGGTGCTTTCGCCCCGGCGGGCAGGCCCCGCATCCGCCCGGGCCGCGACTTTCGGTTGCCCTGCCCGGGCGGGGGGCGTAAACCAGCCCCATGAGCACCATTCTCGACAAGATCAGGGCCTACAAGCTCGAAGAAATCGCCGCCGCCCGTGCCGCCCGTCCGCTTGCCGAGGTCGAGGCCGCAGCCCGCACCGCCAGCGCGCCGCGCGGCTTCGCCGAGGCGCTCCGACAGGCAGGTGCCAGCGGCTACGGGCTGATCGCCGAAATCAAGAAGGCAAGCCCCTCCAGAGGACTGATCCGCTTCGATTTCGACCCGCCGGCGCTGGCGCGCGCCTATGAGGCGGGGGGGGCGAGTTGCCTTTCGGTGCTGACCGACCGGCCCTCCTTCCGGGGCGCACCGGAATACCTGGTCGCCGCGCGTGACGCGACCCGCCTGCCGGTCCTGCGCAAGGATTTCATGTATGATCCCTACCAGGTGGCCGAAGCCCGGGCCTGGGGGGCGGATGCGGTCCTGATCATCATGGCCAGCGTCTCGGATGCCCAGGCCGCCGAGCTCGAAGATGCCGCTCATGGCTGGGGCATGGATGTGCTGATCGAGGTGCATGATGCGGCGGAGATGGAACGTGCCGAGCGGCTGAAATCCCCCCTCCTGGGCATCAACAACCGCAATCTCAAGACCTTCGAAACCAGCCTCGACACCACCCGCGCCCTTGCCCCGCTCGCGCCCCCCGACCGGCTGCTGGTCTGCGAAAGCGGCCTCTTTACCCCGGCCGACCTGGCCGACATGGCCCGCGCCGGCGCGAGCTGCTTTCTCATCGGCGAGAGCCTGATGCGCCAGCAGGATGTCGAGGCCGCGACCCGTAACTTATTGAAAAATCCTCAGAAACCATGAGCGACAAGAGCCGCGGGCTGACCCATTTCGACGAATCCGGGCAGGCGCACATGGTCGATGTCTCGGCCAAGGCCGTAACCGCGCGCGAGGCGGTGGCCGAGGGGCGGGTGGAGATGGCCCCCGAGACGCTGGCGCGCGTGCTTGAGGGCAGCGCGAAAAAGGGCGACGTGCTGGGAGTTGCGCGCCTCGCCGGGATCATGGCCGCGAAGAAGACCGCCGACCTGATCCCGCTCTGCCACCCGCTGGCACTGAGCCGCGTGGCGCTGGAGCTCGAGCCGGACCCGGCACTCCCCGGCGTACGCATCACCGCCACCGTCGCCACTTCCGGGCAGACCGGGGTCGAGATGGAGGCGCTTGCCGCCGTCTGCGTCGCCGCGCTCACGGTCTATGACATGCTCAAGGCGGTCGAGAAGGGAATGCGCATCGAGGGGATCCGCCTCCTGCGTAAATCCGGCGGAAAATCAGGCTCTTACGAGGCCGAGAAGTGATCCCCCCCGCCGAGGCGCTGGCCCGTATCTTCGCGCTCCTGCCGCCGCCCCGGCGCGAGGCCGTGCCGCTGGCCGAGGCCGCGGGCCGGGTACTGGCCGCGCCGGTGCGCGCCGGGCGCGACGAGCCTCCCTTCCCCGCCGCCACCATGGATGGCTATGCGCTCAAGAGCGTCGAGGCCGACCCCGAGGCGCAGTTTCGCCTGGTCGGCGAGGCGGCGGCGGGCCACCCCTTTGCCGGGCGGGTGGGCGCTGGCGAAGCGGTGCGCATCCTGACCGGCGCGCCGGCACCCGAGGGCACCGACAAGGTGGTGATGCAGGAGCAGGCGCAGCGGCGCGGCGCGCTGCTGACCCTTGGCCGCGAGATCGACCCGCGTCCCTTCATCCGCCCTCCCGGCGCCGACT
>JALTZY010000133.1 GCA_027045905.1 Paracoccaceae bacterium | reverse complement strand
GCCCGCGACGGCGGCCAGTGTGGTCACGAACATGCGCGCGGGCTCCCTTTCGCCGGGCTACAATGCAAGCCCCAGCTTCGTGCCCTGCAGGATGGCACGCTTGGCGTCAAGCTCCCCGGCCCGGTCGGCCCCGCCGATCACATGGGCCTCGATCCCGGCCACGCGCAACTCGTCGGCAAGGGCGGTGTTCGGCACCTGGCCCGCGCAGAGCACGATGGTATCGGCTTCGATCAGTTCCGGCCGCTCGCGCCCCTCGCCGTGGCTGACATGCAGGCCGTCTGCGTCGATGCGCTCATAATTCACCCCCGAGCGCATGCTGACGCGCTTCATCTTCAGCACCGCGCGGTGGATCCAGCCGGTGGTCTTGCCCAGCCGCTTGCCGGGCCGCTCGGCCTTGCGCTGCAAAAGCGTCACCTGCCGCAAGGGGGGCGCCGGGCGCGGACCCTCGGGCGCGAGCCCGCCGCGCGCCGCTTCGGGGTCGGCCACGCCCCATTCGCGCCGCCATTCCTCGGGATCGAGCGTCGGGCTCTCGCCGGTGGTCAGGAATTCGGCCATGTCGAAGCCGATCCCCCCCGCGCCCACGATCGCCACCCGCGCGCCCACCTCGGCGCCGCCTTCGAGCACGTCGATATAGGAGAGCACGTTGGGCCGATCCTGCCCCGGTATCTGCGGATCGCGCGGGGTGACGCCGGTGGCGATCACCACCTCGTCAAAGCCCGCAAGCTCCGCTGCGCGCACCTCCACGCCCAGGCGCTCTTCCACCCCCAGCGCCTTGAGCTCTGTTGCATACCAGTCGATCAGCCCGTCAAACTCCTCCTTGCCCGGGATGCGCCGGGCCATGTTGAGCTGCCCGCCGATCGCCTGCGCCTTGTCAAACAGCACCACCCGGTGGCCGCGCCCGGCGGCGGTGATCGCCGCCGAAAGCCCCGCCGGCCCGGCACCCACCACAGCGATGCGCTTCGCCTCCGCCGCCGGGACCACCGGCATCTCGGTCTCGTAGCACGCGCGCGGGTTGACAAGGCAGGTCGAGACCTTGCCGCTGAACGTGTGGTCGAGGCAGGCCTGGTTGCAGGCGATGCAGGGGGCGATCTCGGCGGCGCGCCCTGCCGCCGCCTTGGCGACGAAATCGGCGTCGGCCAGAAACGGGCGCGCCATCGACACCATGTCGCAGGCCCCTTCGGCCAGGAGCTTCTCGGCCATTTCCGGGCTGTTGATCCGGTTCGAGGCGATCACCGGGACCGAGACCTTGCCCATCAGTTTTTGCGTCACCCAGGCAAAGGCGGCGCGCGGCACGCTGGTGGCAATGGTGGGGATGCGCGCCTCGTGCCAGCCGATGCCGGAATTGAGGATATCGACCCCGGCGGTCTCCATCGCCTGCGCGAGGCGCACCACCTCGTCGAAGGTCGAGCCGTCCGGCACCAGGTCGATCACGCTGATCCGGTAGATGAGGATGAAATCCTCGCCCACCGCCCGGCGCACCGCGCGCACCACTTCGAGCGGCAGGCGCATCCGGTTTTCGTAAGGTCCGCCCCAGTCGTCCTCGCGCCTGTTCACATGGCGCACGAGGAACTGGTTGAGGAAATAGCCCTCCGAGCCCATTACCTCGACCCCGTCATAGCCTGCCTCGCGCGCCCGCTCTGCGGCACTGGCGAAATCGGCGATCTGCTTGAGGATGCCTTCCTCGTCGAGCGCGCGGGGGGTGAAGGGGGAGATCGGGCTCTTGACCGCGCTGGCGGAGACGCAATCGGGGCCATAGGCATAGCGCCCCGCATGGAGGATCTGCATGGCGATCCTGCCGCCCTCTTCATGCACGCGCTCGGTGACGCGGCGGTGATTGGCGATGTCCTCGGGGGTGAACAGCCCCGCCGCGCCGGGAAACACCCCGCCCTCCTGATTGGGCGCCATGCCGCCGGTGACGATCAGCCCGGCGCCGCCGCGTGCGCGCGCCGCGTAGAATTCCGCCACCCGCGCCCAGTCGCCCCGCTCTTCGAGCCCGGTATGCATCGAGCCCATCAGCACACGGTTCCTGAGCGTGGTGAAGCCGAGGTCGAGCGGAGCAAGCAGATGCGGATAATCGGTCATGGCGCCTCCTTCCGCCGCAAGCCTGCCCGGCCCGACCGTGCTTGTCACGCAAAACCCGGCGTCACGCATGGAATTTTCGGCTGCTTACGGCACGGTTCGCAAAATTGGCAAAACTCACAGCCTGTCGCGAAAGCCTGCCAGGACCGCCTCGTAGACCGGGCGCTTGAAGGGCACGATATGGGCGAGCAGAGCGTCCGGCTCGAGCCATTGCCAGCGACTGAATTCGGGATGTGGGGTGCGGATGTCCACATCTTCGTCCGATCCGTGAAACCGCATCAGGAACCAGCGCTGCTTCTGACCGCGATAGCGCCCTTTCCACAGCTTGCCGACAAGGTCGGCCGGCAGATCGTAGGTCAGCCAGTCGTCCAGTTCCGCCTCGATGGTGACCAGCCGGGGAGGCACTCCGGTTTCCTCTTCGAGTTCGCGCAGGGCGGCATCGCGCGGCGTTTCGCCTGCGTCGATACCGCCCTGGGGCATTTGCCAGGCCCCGGCGCTGTCGAGCCGCTCGCCGACAAAGATCCGCCCGGCGGGATTGGCCAGCATCACCCCGACATTGGGGCGATAGGGCAGCCGGGCGGTATCTGCCTCGCGCATGGCGGCTCCGCTCTATTACTGCGCGGCGGCGATGGTTGCCAGGCCCCGGAGCAGGTCAACCGCATAGGAGAGCTGGAAATCCTCGTCGCGCAGTTTCGCGGCCTCTTCGGCGGCTTTGCGGGCCTCCTCGATCTGGCGGCGCTCGTCTTCGGTGATCGAATCGTTGTCAAGCGCGCCGCGCAGTTCGGCTTCGGAGCGGTCGAAATTCTTCAGCGCCGGGTTTTCCTCGGTGGCTTCTTCCGGGCGGCGGGGGGGCTGGATCACGACGATATCGGGCGAAATGCCAAGCGCCTGGATCGAGCGGCCCGAGGGCGTATAGTAGCGCGCGGTGGTCAGGCGCATCATGCCGTCACCCCTCAGCGGGATGAGCGACTGGACCGATCCCTTGCCGAAGCTCTGCTCGCCCACTACCACGGCCCGGTTATGGTCCTGCAGGGCGCCGGCGACGATCTCGGAGGAGGAAGCCGAGCCGCCATTGATCAGTACCACCATGGGCAGGCCGTTTGCCTCGTCGCCCGGGCGTGCATTGACCCGGTCGCTTTCCGCCGGATCGCGCCCGCGGGTTGACATGATCTCTCCCTTTTCGAGGAACATGTCCGCCGTGGCGACGGCCGCCGAAACCAGTCCGCCGGGGTTGTTGCGCAGATCAAGCACGACGCCATCGACATTTTCGAAGCCGCCCAGCTCCTCGACCACCCTGGCCAGGCCGTCATGGAGATTGGGATAGGTCTGGTCATTGAAGGTGGTGGCACGCAGCACCACGACATTGCCGATCACGCGCGCGGTGGCGGCGGTGAGCTTGATCTCGTCGCGGATGATGGTCACGTCAAAGGGCTCATCGACCCCTTCGCGTACCACGGTAATGACGATCTCGGACCCCACCGGCCCGCGCATCAGCTTCACCGCTTCGTCGAGGGTCAGCCCGAACAGCGCCTCGCCGTCCACATGGGTGACGATATCGCCCGACTGGATGCCGGCATCGAAGGCCGGGGTGTTGTCGATCGGGGAGACCACCTTGACCCAGCCGTCTTCCTGGGTGACCTCGATCCCGAGTCCGCCGAAGGAGCCGCGGGTATGTTCCTGCATTTCGGCGGCTGCCTCCGGGGGCAGATAGGAGGAATGCGGGTCCAGCGACTGCAGCATCCCGTTGATCGCCGCCTCGATCAGGTCGCCTTCGTCCACTTCCTCGACATAATCCGACCGAATCCGCTCGAACACGTCGCCGAACAGGTCAAGCTGCTCATAGACGCTGGCCCCGCGCTGCTGATCCTGGGCGATCAGCGGCCCGGTCACCTGAGTCGTCAGCAGCGCTCCCGCCAATGTGCCGCCCAGCGCCGCCATGACAAATTTTTTCATCCCAACCTCATTTCTGCATTATCTGCCGTTCATATCCTGTAGCGCAAACCAGATGCCGGGGTCCACCGGGGATCCGTTTTCGCGTATCTCGATATACAGGGTTTCGGAGCGGCCGGAATTGCCGGCCTGCCGCGCCTCGGTCAAAACTGCTCGAGATTGCAGCGTTTCGCCCCCCATCAGGCCGATGGGCGCCCCTTCGGGCAGGACTTCGCCCAGCCCTCCGTAAACCTGCCCCATCCCCGCCAGCACCAGCAGGATGCCTTCGGCGGGCTCGACGACCGCCACCTGTCCGTAGTCCAGCAGCGGGCCGACATAGCGGATCGTGGCCGGGGCGGGCAGGGTCACCAG
>JALTZY010000132.1 GCA_027045905.1 Paracoccaceae bacterium | reverse complement strand
AGGCTGATCGCCCCGCGCTTGCCCTCGGCCTCGAGCGAGGCGCCGCCCTTGAAGCGGATTTCCAGCGCCAGGAAGGGGATCGAGTGCTCTTCCACCAGCCAGGCGGAGATGCCGCCGGGGCTGGTGACCTGCTGGATGTCGATCTCGGCGCGGGCGGGCAGGGTCATGGCCAGGGCCAGGGTCCAGAGCGCCAGCAGGAAGAATGCCAGTCGTTTCATCGCGCCACCTCCGCGCTGTCGCCTTCACCGGCGGGCATGACCCAGCCGGTGACGGAACGGTTTGCGTCAAACAGCCGACGGGCCGCGGCCACCACCTCTTGCGGAGTGACGGACTGCAGCACCTCCGGCCAGTCCTGCACATCCTCGATGGTGAGCCCCGAGGTCAGCGCGGCGCCGTAGCGCCGGGCGATGCCCTGCACATCGTCGAGCGCGTAGATCTCGGAAGCGCGTATCTGCATCCTGATACGGTCAAACTGGTCCTGGTCCACCCCTTCTTGCAGAAACCGGGCAATGGTCGCATCCAGCGCTTCTTCGGCCTCCTGCAGGCTGACACCCGGCACCGGCACGACGATCAGCCCGAACGTGTCCGGGTCGAGAGAAATGGCCGAATAGCCGGCATCGGCATAGACGGCGATCTGCCGGTCGAATTGCAATGCGCGGCCCAGTACGGAAGTGGCGCCGGTACCGCCGAGGATTTCTGCGAGGTAGGTGAGCGCGGCGGCTTCCTTCTGGGCGCCGTGGTTGCGCTCCGGGGCGAGATACAGGCGCCGGATATAGGGCTGGGAGACCCGCGGATCGGTGAAGGTCAGCCGCCTGGGGGCCAGGTGCGGCGGCTCCGAGGGGCGGATGCGCGCCTTCAGGCCACCGGTGGGGGGGAGCGGACCGTAATATTTGCGCGCCAGCTCCAGCACCTCTTCAGGCACCACGTCACCGGCCACCACCAGCACCGCATTGTCGGGCGCATAATAGCGGCGGTAGAAGGCCAGCGCGTCCTCGCGGCCGAGCCTCTCGACCTCGTGGCGCCAGCCGATCACCGGGATCCGGTAGGGGTGGTTCATGTAAAGCGTGGCCATCATCTGCTCGCCGGCCAGAGCGCCCGGATCGGTATCGGTGCGCTGGGCGCGCTCTTCGAGGATCACTTCGCGCTCGGTCGCGATGTCGTCGGAGGTGAGCAGCAAGTCGCGCATCCGGTCGGCTTCCATCCGCATTACCAGTTCCAGCCGGTCGGCGGCGATGCGCTGATAATAGGCAGTGTAATCCTGGCTGGTGAAGGCGTTGTCCGAGCCGCCATTGGCCGCCACCGCTTCGCTGAATTCGCCCGCCTCCATGTCGTCGGTAGCCTTGAACATCAGGTGCTCGAAGAAATGGGCAATCCCGGACTTGCCCGGCGGTTCGTCCGCCGCGCCGGCCCTGTACCACAGCATCTGCACCACGACCGGGGCGCGGTGGTCTTCGATCACGACGATCTGCAGGCCGTTGTCGAGCCGGTAATCGGTGACCGCCCCGGCGAGGGACGCGCTCGCCCGGACAGTGGCGAAGAAGAGGGCCGCCAGAAGCGGTACAGCCCGTTTGAATCGCATGGTTTCTCCCTTTCGCTCCGGTTCGTTCGCGCCGGTTTCCGCCCGGAGCAGTCTGCCCCCCGGGGGACGGTGGATCAAGCCCGAAGCGCGCGGGTACCGTTCTTGTGAAGAGGAAGCGGCGGGACGTGCCGCCCATCCCGGGCTCCTGCGTATCTCAGCCAGGCGGCGGCGGGGCGGATGGGGTCCATACCCCCAGACGGCGCAGGCGCTCGAGCTCGGCATGGGAATCCAGCGACATCGCCCGGTAGGCGCGGAAATAGACCGAAGTCTTGAACAGCCGCTCCAGTACGCGCCCGTCGTGACGGCGGCGCCATTCGAGATCCTCGGCGGCGAGCGTTTCGCGGATGCCCTGCGCCACGCCATAGCGACTGGCATAAGCGACCACGCCGCGCTCGGAGGCGCGCATCGGCGAAGAAGTGGCGGCCGCGCCCGAACCGCCAAGGGCCTCGGCTGCGGCGGCGATCGGATCCGGGTCGGTCAGGTTCGTGCCGCCCGGTGTCGGGGCCGGAAGCGTGCGGAAGTCCTCCGGCTGCTCCAGGGGCCTGGTGGGCAGGATGCGGAACTCGTCCGGCCCGGTACCGCTGGAGCGGAAATTCATCAGGCTCGGCTCCTTCTGCGAGCAGGCGCCCAGCATGGCGGCGGCGACCGCGAAGATTGCCATTTTACCCAGCGCGCCTTGCATGAAAGCCTCCGTTCACCCCAGTTCCCCCACCTTTAGCCTATCTTTTCAGGCGCGTCACGGGGTCTTTCGCCCGCATTTCAGGGCGCCTTTTTTCCGGCCTTTTTGCCGGTCCCGTCGCCCGCTTCGCCACCCCCCGCAAACAGGGCCAGCCCCAAAGCGCCGGCAAAGACTGCAATATCGGCGGTATTGAAGGCAAAGGGGTTCTCGATACCGCAGCAGGACATGTTGAGAAAGTCCGCAACCGCACCATAAACGAAGCGGTCGGTGACATTGCCCAGTGCGCCCCCCACCAGCAGGCCGGCGGAAATCTGCGCAGAGCGCCCGAGATCCGACCTGGCAACCCAGAGGACCACCCAGACGACAATGCCCAGGGCCAGCGCGATCAGCAGCCAGCGCATCCAGTCGCTGCCACTGGAGAACAGGCCGAAATTGACACCGCGGTTCCAAGCCATGCGAAAGGTCAGAAAGGGGGGCCAGACATCTATCTGACCAATCTCGCGCAGGCCCATCTGGCGTACCACCAGCCATTTGCTGAACTGGTCGAGCAGAAGGACGACAAAGGCAATGCGGACGAGGATCTTCATGAGGGCTCCTGTTTGCGTCATTCTAGCAGCCCGGGCACCCGGCCGCCATGGGTGCCCTGTCGAGCGAAGCGAGGCCCCGGATCACAGGATTTTCCGCAAAATCCTGCCACTGCCCCACCAGATATGGCGCGGATCGGGGATCGCAAGCCGAAAAGCGCCGCTTTCACCGGGCCTGCTCCTGCCGGAGGGCACATCTGCCTGACTGCAAGCATGGATCAGCGCCCCCCGCAAGCCGGCAAACCGCATGAGGCGATTTTCTGCGCAAGCGGAATTACGGGGGGCACCCTCACGCCCCCGACGGAGAAGCGAAAAGAGGCATTTGTCCCGGGGAAGCCCCCGACAGGCTTGCATAGGGGGGCTCATTGCGGCACCTGTTGGGAGTACGAGAACAAGGGGCTGAGATGACACATATCTGGGTGCGGGCCGAACAGCGGGCCAATGAGGAGCGGGTCGGGCTGACACCCGAAGGGGCCGGGACCCTGCTTGCGCGCGGCTTTCGGGTGAGCGTGGAGGAAAGCGCTTCGCGGGCGATTCCGATCGAGGAATATCAGCGGGCGGGCTGCGAGATCGTCCCGGAGAATTCCTGGCCCGATGCGCCACGCGATGCGATCATTTTCGGCCTCAAGGAGCTGCCCGATGACGGCACCCCGCTCGTTCACCGCCACATCATGTTCGGCCATGCCTTCAAGGGTCAGCATTCCGGCCGCGCTCTGCTCGAGCGCTTCAGGGCCGGAGGCGGCACGCTGTACGATCTCGAATATCTGGTGGACGAGGAAGGCCGCCGGATCGCAGCCTTTGGCTATTGGGCCGGCTTTGCCGGTGCGGCGGTGACCCTCAAGGCATGGGTCGCCCAGCAGGCCGGCGGTATCTGCCCGCCGGTGAGCGCCTATCCCGGCAAGGACGCACTGCTTGCCGAGCTTGCGGGCGAGCTGGGCGAGCTGCCGCGCCCCGATGCGCTGGTGATCGGCGCTCTGGGCCGGGTCGGCACCGGAGCGGCGGACCTGTGCGAGGCGATGGGCGTCAGCGTCACCGGATGGGACATGGAAGAAACGGCCTCCGGTGGCCCCTTCCCGGAGATCCTCGAACACGCGCTGTTCTTCAACTGCATCCTCGCGCGCCCCGGCACGCCTGTCTTTGTCGGCCCCGAGGCGCTCACCGCCCCGCGCAAGCTCCGCGCCATTGGCGACATCGCCTGCGATCCGGACAGCGACTACAACCCGGTGCCGCTCTACAGCGCCGCCACCAGTTGGGAGGCCCCGGTCACCCGCGTCCACGACGACCCGGTGCTCGACATCATGGCGATCGACAACCTGCCCTCGATGCTGCCGGTCGAGGCCAGCGAGGATTTCGCCGAGCAGCTGCTGCCCTCGCTCGCCATGCTCGCCAATCTGGATGGCGGTGTCTGGGCACGGGCCGAGGCTACCTTCCGCGAACACATGAAAGGGCTCTGACATGACAATCCACTGGTGCGGCACCGGCCTTTCGGCCATTCCGGGGCTCAGGCGGCTGATGGAGGGGGGCAGGCCGGTAACGGTCTGGAACCGCACGGTCGAAAAGGCCCGAGCGGCGGTGGGAGACCTCACCTATGACATCCACGCCTTCGACATGGACGCCATCGCCGCCACGCTCGACCCCGGCGATGTCATCGTCTCGATGCTGCCCGGCGACTGGCATGTGCCGCTCGCGGAGCTGGCCATTGCCAAGGGCGCGCATTTCGTCTCTTCCAGCTACATCTCGCCCGAGATGCGCGCGCTCGATCCGGCGGCAAAAGAGGCCGGCCTGGCTCTGGTCAACGAGGTCGGGCTGGACCCCGGCATCGACCACCTCATGGCCCACGCGCTGATGGCCGATTACCGTGCCTCGCCCGCCTTCGATGCGACCAACACCCTCTCCTTCACCTCCTATTGCGGCGGCGTGCCCAAGGTCGCCAACGATTTCCGCTACAAGTTCAGCTGGTCGCCGCTGGGCGTGCTCAAGGCGCTGAAATCACCCTCGCGCTCGATCCGCGCGGGCAGGGTGCTCGAGGTCGCCCGCCCCTGGGAGGCGATCACCCGCTACGCCGCACCCCTGCCGGAGCCGGAAGTGTTCGAAGCCTATCCGAATCGCGATTCGCTGCCCTTCATGGCCGAATACGGCTTCGGAAAAGACTGGCCGATCAAGGAATTCGTGCGCGGCACCCTCAGGCTCGACGGCTGGGCCGAGGCCTGGGCGGATGTGTTTGCCGAGGCCGAAACCGCTGACGAAGCCCGCCTCCGGGAAATCTCCGACCGCCTCTGGCAGGCTCACGCCTACGAGGAAGGCGAGGCCGACCGGGTGGTGCTGTTCGTCTCGCTCAAGGCCGAAAGGGACGGCCGGACCACCTGGCACCAGACCTGGGCGCTCGACGCCTGGGGCGACGAAAATGCCTCCGCCATGGCCCGGCTGGTCAGCGTGCCGGTCTCGCTGGCGGTCGAGGCCCTGCTGGCCCGCGAAATCCCCCCCGGCGTCTCGGCCGCCCCCTCCGACCCCGCGCTGGTCAGAAGCTGGCTGGGCAAAGTCGGCGAGCTCGCGCAATACATGGAGCTGATCGACCATACCGCCTGACCGACCTTTCATCTTGGCCAAATACTCCCGCCGGAGGCGCGATTTTTCTGCGAAAATCGTCCCCTCCCGGCAGACGAACGGGCCCGCAGGTCTCCCCGCAGGCCCGCCTTTCCGGTGATCGAGTTCAGGCTGTGGGCACCATGTCGATCCCGGAAATCTCGGCCTTTGCCACCAGTTCGGCGACAAGCGCGCGGGCGGCCTCGGCCCAGGCCTTGCGCTCGAGCCCCTCGTGGATGTCGCGCACCACGTCGTCATAGGAGAGATCGGCCGCTTCCGGCGGGCGGGCCTCCCAGACGGCGCGGATGTCGGCTTCCACCACCGGCTTCGGCTTCAGGGCGGTGTCGAGATATGCGCGGATCAGCGCTTCCTCGGCGGTTTCCTCGCGCCCCGGGCCGCGCGGCTCGGGGCGGGCGGTGATCCCCGCCTTGCCCGCCGCCTCCAGCAGCAGGGCGCGCACCACCAGCGCCCGCGCCGCCGCCCGCCAGGCAAGGCCCGGCTTGCCGCTGGGCGCGCTGTGGTGCTGGGCCTCTTCGGCGATCGCCTCGGGGGCGATCACCTTGCCATTAACCCGGATTTCGGGAAAGAGCGGATTGCCCATGGCTCAGGCCCTCTTGCCCTTGCGCGAACGCACGATCTGGAAGCCCGGCCGCAGCATGTAGCGGACAAATGCCGCCAGCCCGCTGACCAGGTGCACCAGCCGCGTGAACGGGAACAGGATGAAGATGATCAGCCCCAGCACGATATGGGCCTTGAAGATCAGCGGCACGTCGGCGATGTAGCTTGCCGCCGCCCCGTCAAAGGTGAAGATCCCGTTGGCCCAGTTCATCAGCTTGACCATTTCATGCCCGTCCATGTTGGCCAGGCTCACCGGCACCGTCGCCAGCCCCAGGACCAGCTGGATCGCCAGGATGATGATGATCGCCGTATCGGCGAAGCTCGACGAGGCCGCCACCCGCGGATCGCTCAGCCGGCGGACGATCAGCAGCAGCGCGCCGATCAGCGCCATGGCCCCGGCAATGCCGCCGCCAATCGCCGCCAGCGCCTGCTTCCACTCATGCTTGACGCCCAGCGCGTCCCAGAATTCGACCGGCAGGAGCAGGCCGAACAGGTGGCCGAAGAACACCACCAGCACGCCCACATGAAAGAGCACCGAGCCCCACATGAGCATCCTGCGCCGCAGCAGCTGCGAAGACGAGGATTTCCACGTCGCCGGATCGCGCTCGTAGCGGGCGACCGAGCCGATCAGCAGCACCGTCAGGGCAATGTAGGGAAGGGTTCCGAAAAGAAACTGATTCATTGTGTCGCCTCCTGTCACGGGCGGGCAGCGCCGGACGCGTGGCCGGCGGGCTGCGGGTTGAGGGGGGTGTCCATGCGGGCCAGCATGTCGCGGCTGACCGGGCATCCGGCATTGGGGTCGGGGCCGAAGGTCACTTCGGCCTCCTCCCAGACCGCATCAAGCGCGGCGAGATCCTCCGGGTCGTCATCGGCGACCTTGAGAAGCTCGGCCACAAGCTCATCAGAGCGGTCGATCCCCGCAAGCTCGGCGAGCCCGGCCATCACCGCCGCATAGGGGCTTTCGCGCCGCTTCAGGCGCTCGGCCAGGGCGGCGATGATGTGGCCGGCATCCTGCAGCAGTTCCAGCGCCTGCGCATCGGGCTGGGTGGAGAGGAACTCGAGCAGGATCGGCAGGTGGTCGGGCAGCTCGCTCGAGGCCAGCTCGTAGCCGCCGGCGCGGTAGGTCTCGAGCAGGTCGAGCATCGCCGGGCCGCGCTCGCGGCTTTCGCCGTGCACATGCTCGAACAGGTTCAGGCTGAGCGTGCGCGAGCGGTCGAACAGGAGCACATAGCGCTCCTGCAGGTCGTACAGGTCGCGGCTGGCCATTTCCTCGATCAACGGCTTGAGCGCGGCCCGGGCGGCGGGCGAAAGCAGCGCTTCCGCCTCGATCACCGCGCCGATCTCGCCGGCCGCTTCCTGAAGCTCCCGCGAGGGGTAGCAGAGCAGGGCCGAGAGGGCCTTGTAGGTCTTTGCCATTGCCCCCCCCTATTCCGCCGCCGGCAGGACAATCTTGCGGGAGCCGAACAGCTTGCCCCCGCTCGAGCCCACCGAGCACTGGTTGCCGTCGGTGAAGCCGCAGCCGCCGCGCAGGTCATAGGCATCCTCGACCTGCTCGCGGTGGGTGGTGGGGATCACGAAACGATCCTCGTAATTGGCGATCGCCATGACGTGATACATCTCCTCGATGGTCAGCGCATCGAGCCCTACCTTTTCGGCGATGGTAGCATCGGCCTCGCCATTGACCTTGACCCCGCGCATATAGGCGCGCATGGCCAGCATCCGCTCGAGCGCTCTCACCACCGGCGCCTCGTCGCCCGCGGTCAGCATGTTGGCAAGGTAACGCACCGGGATGCGCAGGTTCTTCACGTCGGGCATCTCGGTATCGTGGCCCAGCATGCCGGCCTCGGCCGCGTTCTTGATCGGGCTGAGCGGCGGGATGTACCAGACCATCGGCAGGGTGCGGTATTCGGGGTGCAGCGGGAAGGCGACCTTCCACTCCATCGCCATCTTCCACACCGGCGAGCGGCGCGCAGCCTCGATCCAGTCTTCCGGCACGCCCTCGGCGCGGGCGGCCTCGATCACCGCCGGATCATTGGGGTCGAGGAAGATCCCCAGCTGGGCATCGTAGAGGTCGGTCTCGCCGGCCACCGAGGCCGCTTCCGCGATCCGGTCGGCATCGTAGAGCATCACGCCCAGATAGCGGATCCGGCCCACGCAGGTCTCGGAGCAGACCGTCGGCATGCCGCTTTCGATACGCGGATAGCAGAAGGTGCATTTCTCCGATTTGCCGCTTTCCCAGTTGTAGTAGATCTTCTTGTAGGGGCAGCCCGACACGCACATGCGCCAGCCGCGGCATTTTTCCTGGTCGATCAGCACCACGCCATCCTCTTCGCGCTTGTAGATCGCGCCCGAGGGGCAGGAAGCGACGCAGGCCGGGTTCAGGCAGTGCTCGCAGAGCCGCGGCAGATACATCATGAAGGTGTTTTCGTACTCACCGTAGATCTCCTTCTGCACGCCCTCGAAGTTGTAATCCTTCGAGCGCTTGGCAAACTCGCCGCCGAGGATCTCTTCCCAGTTGGGCCCCCACTCGATCTTTTCGATCCGCTCGCCGGAGACCAGCGAACGCGGGCGCGCGGTGGGGAAGGCCTCCATTTCCGGCGCGCTCTTGAGGTGATCGTAGTCAAAGGTGAACGGCTCGTAATAGTCGTCGATCTCCGGCAGGGACGGGTTGGCGAAGATATTGGCGAGGATGCGCCACTTGACCCCCTGCCTGGGCACCAGCTTGCCGGAAGCGGTGCGCTGCCAACCGCCCTTCCAGCGCTGCTGGTTCTCCCAATCCCTAGGATAGCCGATGCCGGGCTTGGTTTCGACATTGTTGAACCAAGCGTATTCGACGCCATCGCGCGAGGTCCAGACGTTCTTGCAGGTCACTGAGCAGGTGTGACACCCGATGCATTTGTCGAGGTTCAGCACCATTCCGATTTGAGCACGAACTTTCATTATTCCGCAGCCTCCACTTTGGCAGGGCGATCCAGCCAGTTCACCTTGTTCATCTTGCGCACGATCACGAACTCGTCGCGGTTGGAGCCGACGGTTCCGTAATAGTTGAACCCGTAGCTCTGCTGGGCATAGCCGCCGATCATGTGCGTGGGTTTGAGCACCGCGCGGGTGACGGAGTTGTGAATGCCGCCGCGCTTGCCGGTCTTTTCGGAGCCGGGGGTATTCACGATCTTTTCCTGGGCGTGATACATGAAGATCGTGCCTTCCTTCATCCGCTGGCTGACCACGGCGCGGGCAGTCAGCGCGCCGTTGATGTTGAAGGCTTCGACCCAGTCGTTGTCCTCGATCCCGGCCTTTTTCGCGTCGGCCTCGGAAATCCACACGACCGGCCCGCCGCGATTGAGCGTGAGCATCAGCAGGTTGTCGGAATAGGTGGAGTGGATGCCCCATTTCTGGTGCGGCGTGATGAAGTTCAGCACCACATGGGGGCCACTTTCCGCCACCCTGTCGGTGATGGTCTTGAGATCCACCGGCGGGCGCCAGGTGCAGAAGCTCTCGCCAAAGGCACGCATCCATTCGTGGTCCTGATAGAGCTGCTGGCGACCCGAGAGAGTACGCCACGGGATCAGCTCGTGGACGTTGGTGAAGCCGGCATTGTAGCAGACCTCCTCGCTCTCGATCCCCGACCAGGTGGGCGAAGAGATGATCTTGCGCGGCTGGGCGGCGATATCATGGAAGCGGATCTTCTCGTCTTCCTTGGGCGCGGCCAGGTGGGTGTGGTCGATGCCGGTATTCTCGCTGAGCGCCAACCAGGCCTTGACCGCCACTTCGCCGTTGGTTTCCGGCGCCAGCATCAGGATGGTCTCGGCGGCGTGAATGGCGGTGTCGATGCGGGCCATGCCCCTGGTCACGCCCTCCTCGGTGACCACGCCATTGAGCGATTTGAGATGGGCGACCTCGGCCTCGGTGTTCCAGCCGATACCCTTGCCGCCATTGCCCAGCTTCTCCATCAGCGGACCCAGCGCGGTGAAGCGCTTGTAGAGGTTCGGATAATCGCGGGTGACCTCGATGAAATTGGGCGCGGTCTTGCCCGGGATCAGGTCGCATTCGCCCTTCTTCCAGTCGCGCACTTCGGGCTGGGCGATCTCGGCCGGAGTGTCGTGCAGGATCGGCAGGGCCACCACGTCGGCCTCTTCGCCCAGGTAGCCGGGCACGATCTCGGAAAGCTTCTTCGCGATCGCCTTGAAGATCTCCCAGTCCGATTTCGACTCGTAAGCCGGATCCACCGCCGCCTGCAGCGGATGGATGAAGGGGTGCATGTCCGAGGTGTTGAGATCGTCCTTCTCATACCAGCTCGCCGTGGGCAGCACGATATCGGAATAGACCGCAGTGGTGGACATGCGGAAGTCGATGCAGACCAGCAGGTCCAGCTTCCCCTCGGGCGCCTCGTCATGCCAGACCGCCTCGGCCGGCTTCTGGCGGCCTTCCTCGCCCAGGTCGCGGCCCATCACGCCGTTATCGGTACCCAGCAGGTGCTTGAGGAAGTATTCATGCCCCTTGCCGGAGGAGCCGAGCAGGTTCGAGCGCCAGACGAACAGGTTGCGCGGCCAGTTTTCCGGCGCGTCCGGGTCCTCGCAGGACATCTGCAAATTGCCCGATTTCAGCTCTTCGGCCACATATTCCGCCACCGGCTTGCCGGCCTCTTTCGCGGCCCTGGCCACCTCGAGCGGGTTGGTCTTGAGCTGCGGCGCGGAGGGCAGCCAGCCCATGCGCTCAGCGCGGATGTTGTAGTCGATCAGGCTGAGCCTGTCCCAGTCGCCCTCCGGCGCCAGTGGCGAGAGGATCTCGCGGCTCTCCAGGGTCTCGTAGCGCCACTGGTCGGTATGCGCATACCAGGCGCTGGTCGAGTTCATGTGCCTGGGCGGGCGCACCCAGTCGGTGGCGAATGCCAGCGGGATCCAGCCGGTCTGCGGGCGCAGCTTTTCCTGCCCCACATAGTGGCTCCAGCCGCCGCCGGACTTGCCGACGCAGCCGCACATGATCAGCATGTTCATGATGCCGCGGTAGTTCATGTCCATGTGGTACCAGTGGTTCAGACCGGCACCGAGGATGACCATGGAGCGGCCCTCGGTCTTTTCCGCATTGAGGGCGAATTCGCGGGCGACCGCGATGATCTTGTCGGCGGGAACGCCGGTGATCTTCTCGCCCCAGGCCGGGGTGAAGGGCACGTCTGCGCCGTAATCGCTGGCGACATTCTCGCCGCCCAGGCCGCGGTCGAGCGAATAGTTGGCGCAAAAGAGGTCAAAGACCGTGGCCACCAGCGCTTCGGAGCCGTCAGCCAGCGTCACCTTCCTGACCGGAACGTTGCGGGTGAGTACCTCCGGGTGGTCGCACTTGGTGAAGTTCTCGGTGGCGGCACCGCCGAAATAGGGGAAGTCCACCCCCACCACATCGTCGTGATGCTCTTCGAGGATCAGCGACAGGCGCAGTTCGACATCCTTGCCGCCGGCCTTTTCCTCGAGGTTCCACTTGCCCTTTTCGCCCCAGCGGTAGCCGACCGAGCCATTGGGCGCCACCAGCTTGCCTGTCTTGCGGTCGATGGCGACGGTCTTCCATTCCGGGTTGTTCTTCTCGCCCAGCTTGCCCTTGAGGTCGTCGGCGCGCAGCTGGCGGCCGGGGATCAGACGACCGTCCTTCTCGTCGAGACGCACCAGCATCGGCATGTCGGTGAAGCGCCGGGCATAGTCGGTGAAATATTCCGACTGCCGGTCAAGATGGAATTCGCGCAGGATCACGTGACCCATGGCCATGGACAAGGCCGAGTCGGTGCCCTGCTTGGGATTGAGCCAGATATCGGCAAACTTGGCGGCCTCGGAATAGTCCGGGCTGACCACGGCAGACTTGGTGCCGCTGTAGCGCGCCTCGGTGTAGAAGTGGGCATCCGGCGTGCGGGTCTGGGGCACGTTGGAGCCCCAGAGCAGCAGGAAGCCGGCATTGTACCAGTCGGCCGATTCGGGCACGTCGGTCTGCTCGCCCCAGGTCATCGGCGAGGAAGGCGGCAGGTCGCAGTACCAGTCGTAGAAGCTCATGCAGGTGCCGCCCAGCAGGCTCAGATAGCGCGAGCCGGCCGCGTAGGAGACCATCGACATGGCCGGGATCGGCGAGAAGCCGAATACCCGGTCCGGCCCGTAGGTCCTGGCGGTGTAGGCATTGGCGGCGGCTGTGATTTCCAGCGCCTCGTCCCAGGAAGCGCGCACGAAGCCGCCCTTGCCGCGGGCCTTGACGAAGGAGGCGCGCAGGATCGGATCGGCCTGAAGCTTCGTCCAGGCCTCGATCGGGCCGTTATCCTTGCGCAGCTTGCGCCAGGCCTTCATCAGCTGCGAGCGCACCAGGGGGGTCTTTACCCGGTTGGCGGAGTAGAGATACCAGGAGTAGGAAGCACCGCGCTGACAGCCGCGCGGCTCGTGGTTGGGCAGATCGTCGCGGGTGCGCGGATAATCGGTCTGCTGGGTTTCCCAGGTGACGATGCCGCTTTTCACGTAGATCTTCCAGCTGCACGAGCCGGTGCAGTTCACCCCGTGGGTGGAGCGTACCACCTTGTCGTGGCGCCAGCGGTTGCGATAGACATCCTCCCAGTCGCGGTTTTCATCCGTGGTCTGGCCGTGGCCGTCGGAGAATCTGTCGAGCTCCTTCGAGCGAAGGAAGTTCAGGCGGTCGAGCAGATGACTCATGTATCTCTCTCCTGTAATTGCGCGTTAATTGCGCGTTTCCGCCGCCCCGACGCACCAGGTGCCGGGGCGGGAACGTCTGGTTCAGGGGTTCTTCACGTAGGCATTGGGCCGCAGATAGAACCACCAGTTGATGGCGATGCAGACCGCGTAGAAGATCGCAAATCCGTAGAGCGCGTATTCGGGCGTGGTGGCCTTGATCTGCTCGCCGAACACCTTGGGGATGATGAAGGCGCCATAGGCCGCCACCGCCGAGGTCCAGCCCAGCACCGGGCCGGCCTGCTCCTTGTCGAACACCACCGCGATGGTGCGGAAGGTCGAGCCGTTGCCGATGCCGGTTGCCGCGAACAGGATCAGAAACAGGATCATGAAGGGCAGGAAGTAATCCTCCGGCGTGGCCGAGGCATAGGCCTGCTTGAGGAAATAGGCCACGCCCAGGGCCGAGACGACCATGATGATCGAGATCCACTGGGTCACGCGCGCACCCCCCAGCGAATCGGAAATCTTGCCGCCGATCGGCCGGATCAGCGCGCCGATGAACGGCCCCATCCAGGCATACATCAGCGCCGAAGGACCGTTCGGGTTGCTGGTGGTGTGGGTCATCACCCCGTCCACCATGATGTGCTGGAAGCCGAACACCACCTTGATCGCCAGCGCGAAGGTCGCCGCATAGCCGATGAAGCTGCCGAAGGTCATGATGTAGATGATGGTCATGGCCCAGGTGTGCTTGTTGCCGAAGATGCGGTACTGGCGGGTCAGGTTGCGCCCGACCGCGCCGGGGATCATCTTCAGCAGCAGCACCGTCAGGACGATGACAATCGGCAGGGTGATCCACTTGGACAGCCCGATCCCGGAAGTGACCAGGCCGCCTTCCACCGTGGGCAGCATCAGCCAGACGCCGAAGCCGGCGGCAATGAAGCCCAGCAGCAACATGCCGGTGATGATGGCGAAGGCGCCGATCGGGTTGGGGATGTCGGGCGAGACATGCTCGTCGCGGATGTTGTTCATCCCGAACCAAGTGAGGAAGGCCAGCGGGATCAGCGGCACCAGCCAGACAAAGCCGGCATTCTGAATATAGGTGAGGGTACCTTCCGGGATCTTGCCGATCAGCGTGCCCGATGTCTTGACCAGAGCACGGCCCGGCCCGCCGAACATGGCTACGGTCATCACCGCCGGGATCACGATCTGCATCGTGGTCACGCCGAAATTGCCCAACCCCGCATTCATGCCCAGCGCATAGCCCTGCACCTTCTTGGGAAAGAAGAAGCTGATATTGGACATCGAGGAAGCGAAGTTGCCGCCCCCGATGCCGCTGAGGAAGGCGAGAATCTGGAACACCCAGAGCGGGGTGTCCGGGTTCTGCAGCGCAAGCCCGGTGCCGGCCGCCGGGACCATCAGCAGCGAGGTGGTCCAGAAGATCGTGTTACGCCCGCCGGCGATGCGGATGAAGAAGGTCGAGGGGATGCGCAGCGTCGCCCCGGTGAGCCCGGCAATCGCCGCCAGGGTAAAGAGCTGGGATTGTTCGAACGGATAACCGAGGTTGATCATCTGCACGGTGATGATGCCCCAGTAGAGCCAGACAGCGAATCCGCACAGCAGGGCGGGGATGGATATCCACAGGTTTCTGGTGGCAATCTTCTTGCCGGTGCTTTCCCAGAACCGCTCGTCCTCGACATTCCAGTTTCTCAGATCTTGTCCCAAAGTCCTTCTCCTTGTCCTTGTCTGGTGGGGCGGGGCTCTTCGGCCGCCCGCCCGAATTTTCAGATTTCCTTGTCGTGTTTCCTGTTGTACTCGGCGACGATCCTGACCGACTCCTCCAAGGCCTTCTGGGCACGCTCCGCCCGGATTTTCAGCAGGTCGATCTGCGCCTTTTCAAACAGCGCCCGCTCTTCTTCTTCCTGTTCCGGCGAGAAGCGGATGAAGAAGGTCAGCAGCGAGGCAATGGCCACGACCACGCCAATGGTGAAGAACACGTCGTTCCACTCCATCGTCCCCTTGAACAGGAAGCCCGCGGCCACCGCGCCGGCATTGCCGCCCGCACCGACCACACCGGCCACCGCACCCAGCGCCTTCTTGTTGATGAAGGGCACTACCGAGTAGGTCGCCCCCTCGGCCATCTGGGTGAACAGCGAAAAGACGATCAGCATCGGAATGGCCAGGAACAGCACGCTCATCTGGCTGAAGATCATCAGCGCGATCCCTTCGCCCAGCAGGACGATGAACAGCCAGAAGGTCCGCCCCCTGAGGCCCCAGATGGAGCCGAAATTGTCACCGAAGATCCCGCCCAGGGTCCGGGCAAAGATATTCATCAGGCCGAACGAGGCGGCGATGGCACCGGCGGTGACCAGATTCACGTCGAAATAGTCGTAGAAGTAGAGCGCGGCGGTGTTGTTTACCGTCAGCTCGATTCCGAAGCAGGCGCCATAGATCAGAAACAGGATCCAGACCCGATAATCCCCCAGCGCCTTGAAATACTGACCGGTGACCTTGCCGCTTTCGGGCATCTTGCCCTGGGCGCGCAGGTCCTTGAAATCACCTTCCGGAGTGTCCTGCGTCAGGAAATAGTAGGCCACGCCGATGATGAAGATCACGATCCCGACCGCGACCATCGACAGGCGCCAGGCAGCCGCTTCGGTAAAGCCGAAGCCGATCACGAAACCGGAGAAGATCAGCGGCATGACGATCTGCGTCACGCCGCCGCCCAGGTTGCCCCAGCCGGCGCTGGTCGCATTGGCGGTACCGACCACGTTGGGCGCGAACATGACCGAGGTGTGATATTGCGTGATCACGAAGGACGCGCCGATGATGCCGATCAGCAGGCGGAAGAACAGAAACATCTCGAAGCTGTTGGAAAGCGCGATCCCGGCCACCGGGAAGGCCCCGAACATCAGCAAGAACGAATAGGCCCGCCTTGGCCCGATACGGTCGCACAGCCAGCCGATGAAGAATCGCGCGAATATGGTCACAGCCACCGAGGCAATGATCGACCAGCCTACCTGGCTCTTGGTGAGGTTGAGCTCTTCGCGCACCACGATCATCAGCGGCGCGATGCCGAACCACGCAAAGAATGCGGCAAAGAACGCAAACCATGTCATGTGGAAGGTGCGGATCTGGATCATCCGCACGTTGAAGAAGTTCCCCCATAATCTGGTTGCCTTGTTCTGAAGTTCCATTGACCCAGTCCCCTATTTTGGCCGGCGCTGGCATGCCAATGTATCCAAACCGGCCCTGCGATACTCCTTTCTTGAACAGGATTTGGCCGGGGAGCCCGTTGATCCATGTCAAAATTTTTGGAATTGTCGTTAAAAATAAATGCATTACAGAAAAATGTTGTTCGTGTGATCCGGATATGTCAAACCAGTTCTCAGGGTGCGACAATCCATTGATTGACATCACGCCGGAGATGACTTGACAATTGTCAAGCGCCAGAATCCGAGCAAAGAGGCAGCCATGCACAGTGACCGCTTCCAGGAGATTCGTTCTCTCCCGCTCTTTGCCGACATCAGCGACGAATCCTTTGCCGCCCTGACCCGGGGCGCCTATGTGCAGAACTTCCCGCCGCATATCGAGATGATCACCGAAGGCGACCCGGCCGACTTCCTGCATATCGTCGCCTCCGGGCGCATCGAGCTGTTTTCGAGCTGGGACCGGAGCGAAAGTTCGATCGCCTTTCTCAAGCCCTATGACACCTTCATCCTCGCCGCCACGATCAAGGACCGCCCCTATCTGATGAGCGCGCGTACGGTGGAAAAATCGCGCATCATCATGATCCCTTCGGAAGACATCCGCACTGTCTTCGAGCGCGACAGCGATTTCGCCAAGGCCATCGTCGTGGAGCTGGCCATCTGCTATCGCGGCGCCATCAAGCAGATGAAGAACATCAAGCTGCGCTCCTCGGCCGAGCGCCTGGCCAATTATGTCGCCAAGCATCACAAGCGCGCCGGCAGCACCGGCTCCTTCGAGCTGCCGGTGGAAAAGCGCAAGCTGGCCTCGTTCCTTTCCATGACCCCGGAAAACCTCTCGCGCGCCTTCGCCGCGCTGAGGGATCACGGGGTCGAGGTCTCCGGCTCCTTGATATTGATCAAGGACCCCGAGAAGCTGGACGCCTATGCAAAACCCAATTCCCTGATTGACGGCTGAGTGACAGGAGGCCAGACGAGATGCGCACCCGCCCGGACGTACTGACCGAAGTGAAGCTGCCCGGCGGCACCGTGACGGTGGACGAATACGGCTACATCACCGATCCCGACAAGTGGAGCCCGGATTTCGCCCGCTGGGTGGCCGAGCGCGAGGAGATCGGCGCACTCGACGAACGCCACTGGGAGATGATCGAATTCGTCCGCGAGCAATATGCCGATCACGGCGTCGCCCCGGACCAGCGCCACCTGCTGAAATACCTGTCGCGCAAATACGGTACCGACAAGCACGGCGCCAAGGACCTGCTCTTTGCCGCCTTTCCGTCGGGCTATGTGAAGCAGACGGTCAAGGCCGCGGGCATGCGCCAGCCCCGCGCCTGGAGCACCGGCTGAGACCGCGCCGCCGCCGATGCGGATTGCCGTCATCACCTCTTCCACCCGCGGCGAGATCGACCGGCTGATTTCCGCCGCCGCCGCCGACCTGCAGGCGCGGGGCGTGCGTCTCAGCGGCATCGTCAAGGTCGAGGACGGCGCGGCGGAGGCCGATTGCGCCTGCGAAATGGCGGTGCGGGTGCTGCCCGAGGGCGAGGTGATCGCGATCACCCAGGACCTTGGCCGGAGCTCGGATGCCTGCCGGCTCGACCCCGCCGCCATCGCCCGGGCGGTGTCCCTGGTCGAGGCGCAGCCGCTCGACGGCGTGCAGATGTTCGTCCTCAACAAGTTCGGTCCCGAGGAGGCCCAGGGCCGGGGCTTCTGCAATGCCATTGCCGCCGCCCTGGCCGAGGGTATCCCGGTGCTGGTCGGCGTCGGCGCCTCCAACCGCGCGGCCTTTGACGACTTCGTGGACAATCTCGCCGAAGAGCTGCCTCCCGAAGCCGCCGCCATCAGGAAATGGTGCGCCCAAGCGCTCACCCGAGCCTGACTCGCGGCGACCGCCGCCCAAGGCCACGAAATGCCGGTGGCGGTCATGCGCGCATGCAAATCTGCCCAGGGTGAGTGGTGAGCCGTGCAGGATTCGAACCTGCGACCCACTGATTACGCGGGAAGGCCGCGCCGTGCTTCGGCGCGCGGCGGTCGTATTCCTGCAGCGCCTTGTGCAGGGCGGCGCGGGTGATCGGGCCGGGGATGCCGTCCGCCTCGAGCCCGGCGGCCTGCTGAAAGTCGCTTACATCGTCGCGCTCGAATCCCGCCAGCACCAGCGCCGCGCATGTGTACCAGCGCAGCCGGGCGGCGAGCCCGTTGGTGCCGCCGTTCACGGCGCGGGATATGTTCTCAACGCCCCCGCGCTCGATGTAGCGCTGCTTGATCCGGGTGAGCCAGTAGCACATGACGCCTGTGCCGAGCCATTCGTTGCTGGCGAGCTTGTCGGGGTCAGCCTCGAAATCCGGCGCGTCTATCCCCTGCGCCCGAAGCCAGGCGGTGAGGGCGCGGTAATTGGCGCGCCCCGTGACCTGGATCAGGTCGCGGCCGCGATAGCGATAGCCGTCTCCGGGCGCGACGTTGCCGAGGTCGCTGCGTCCCTCGTAGCTGACCTGCCCCCCGTTGGTCCCTCATTCATAACGAGAGTCTGCGGGTTTGGTTTTCATAATCTGCGGTTTCGGTTCGGGCAAGCGCGCCGGGCGCGGAGCCATCGGATAGCTCAAGCGT
>JALTZY010000131.1 GCA_027045905.1 Paracoccaceae bacterium | reverse complement strand
GGCCAGCGGGGCGATCTGGTGCGCGGTGCGCGCCTGATCCACCACGCGCGCACCGCGCACCAGATCGCCCCGCTGGCCGCCGCCTTTGCCGAGGCGCCGGGGGAGGTGCTGTTCATCCTCACCGACAGCGCCACTTCCGACCGCGCCGACATCGCCCCCGCCGCGCTTGCCGCCGCCGGGGGGCGGCTGATCCGCTTCGGCCTGCCGGTGGACCCGGGCAACCTGCTGTTCGTCGGCGCGCTCGGCGAGCGTCCGGTGATCGGCCTGCCCGGCTGCGCCCGCTCGCTGGCGCCCAACGGCGCCGACCGGGTGATCGCGCGCGTGCTCTGTGCCTGCCCTCCCGGCTCCGCAGACATCGCCGCCATGGGCGTGGGCGGTCTGCTCAAGGAAATGCCCTCTCGCCCGCAACCGCGCGAAAAATAAGCGTTTTCCCGCTGCCACCCCCCTTGCGGACGCTGCCGATTGCGGCGCGCGCGGCTTTCGGCGGAAAATACAATTTTTCCGCGAAGGGCGGTTCTCAAAGTGTCGCGATCATGCTTAACTGGCCGCAAACATATCAGGGAGGAACCAGATGACACAGGTCTCGATGACCGTGAACGGCAGGGCTGTCTCTGCCGAGGTCGCCGACAATACCTTGCTCAGCACCTATCTGCGCGAAGCGCTCGGACTCACCGGCACCCATGTGGGCTGCGATACCGCCCAGTGCGGCGCCTGCACCGTGCATGTGAACGGCCGTCCGGTCAAAAGCTGCAACATGTTCGCGCTCGAGGCCAAGGGCGCCGAGGTGACCACCATCGAGGGCATGGCCGAGCCCGACGGCTCGCTGGGCCCGATCCAGGCCGCCTTCAGGGAGCATCACGGCCTGCAATGCGGCTTCTGCACCCCGGGCATGGTGATGGCCGCCGCCGCCCTGCTGAAGGAAAACCCCAAGCCCAGCGAGGCCGAGATCCGCGCCTATATCAGCGGCAATATCTGCCGCTGCACCGGCTATCACAATATCGTCAAGGCCATCATGGCCGCGTCCGGGCAGGATGTGGCCGTGGCCGCCGAATGACGCGCAAGAACACTTCAGGGAGGATTTGAGATGCCAGCAGATGGAGGCATCGGCGCGCCCAACAAGCGCCGCGAGGACCAGCGGTTTCTCACCGGAAACGGCAAATATACCGATGACATCAACCTGCCCGGCCAGGCCCATGTGGTGTTTCTGCGCTCGAGCGTGGCCCATGGGCGGCTGAATGGGGTCGATACCAGCGAGGCGGCGAAGATGCCCGGCGTGCTGCGTATCTTCACCGCCGAGGATTTCGCCGAGGTGGGCGGCGTGCCCTGCGGCTGGCAGGTGACCGACCGCCACGGCGAGCCGATGCAGGAGCCCAAGCACCCGATCCTCGCCGAGGGCAAGGTGCGCCATGTGGGCGAGCCGATTGCCGCGGTGGTGGCCGAGACCGAGGCCCAGGCGCGCGATGCGGCCGAGGCGATCGAACTCGATATCGACGAGCTTCCGGCGGTGGTGGACATGAAGGAAGCCGTGGCCGAGGGCGCGCCCAAGGTGCATGACGACCTCACCTCCAATCTCTGCTATGACTGGGGCTTTGTCGAGGAAAACAAGGCAGCGGTGGATGAGGCCTTTGCCAATGCCGCCCATGTGACCCGGCTCGAACTGGTCAACAACCGCCTCGTGCCCAATGCCATCGAGCCGCGCGTGGCGATCGGTGATTACGACGCTTCGAGCGACGAATCGACCCTCTACACCACCAGCCAGAACCCGCATGTGATCCGCCTTTTGATGGGCGCCTTCGTGCTCGGCATCCCCGAGCACAAGCTCAGGGTGGTGGCGCCGGATGTGGGCGGGGGCTTTGGCTCCAAGATCTTTCACTATCAGGAAGAGGCCTTCTGCACCTTCGCCGCCAAGGCCCTGAAACGGCCGGTAAAATGGACTTCGACCCGCTCCGAGGCCTTCGTCTCCGACGCCCATGGGCGCGACCATGTGACCACGATCGAACTGGCGCTCGATGTGGAGCACAACTTCACCGCGCTGCGCACCGAGACTTACGCCAATATGGGGGCGTATCTCTCGACCTTCGCGCCTTCGATCCCCACCTGGCTGCACGGCACGCTGGCAGCGGGCAATTACAAGACCCCGCTCATTTATGTGAACGTGAAGGCGGTGTTCACCAATACCGTGCCGGTGGACGCCTATCGTGGCGCCGGGCGCCCGGAGATGACCTTTTCGCTCGAGCGGGTGATCGACAAGGCGGCTTACGAGCTTGGCGTGGACCGGATCCAGCTCCGGCGGCAGAATTTCATCACCGAATTCCCTTACGCGACCCCGGTGGCGCTGGAATATGACACCGGCAATTACGTCGCCACCATGGACAAGCTCGAGGAAATCGCCGACCTCGCGGGCTTCGAGGCCCGCGCCGAAGAGAGCAAAAAGCGCGGCAAGCTGCGCGGCCTCGGGGTGAACTGCTATATCGAGGCCTGCGGCATCGCGCCGAGTAATCTCGTCGGCCAGTTGGGCGCGCGCGCGGGGCTTTATGAGAGCGCCACGGTGCGGGTCAACGCTACCGGCGGGCTGGTGGTGATGACCGGCTCCCACAGCCACGGGCAGGGCCACGAGACCAGCTTCCCGCAGGTGGTTGCCGACATGATCGGCATTGATCCTTCCATGGTCGAAATCGTCCACGGCGATACCGCCAATACGCCGATGGGCATGGGCACCTATGGCTCGCGCTCGCTGGCGGTGGGCGGCAGCGCCATCGTGCGCGCGACCGAGAAGATCATCGCCAAGGCGAAGAAGATCGCGGCCCATCTGCTCGAAGCCTCCGAGGGCGATATCGAGCTCAAGGACGGGCAGTTCACCGTTGCCGGCACCGACAAGAGCGTGGCCTGGGGCGATGTGACGCTGGCCGCCTATGTGCCGCATAACTACCCGCTCGAGGAGATCGAGCCGGGGCTTGAAGAGACGGCCTTTTACGACCCGGCCAATTTCACCTTCCCGGCCGGCGCCTATGCCTGCGAGGTCGAGGTGGACCCGGAGACCGGCAAGGTGGATATCGTCTCCTTCGCCGCCGCCGACGATTTCGGCAATATCGTCAACCCGATGATCGTCGATGGGCAGGTCCATGGCGGGATCGGCCAGGGGATCGGCCAGGCGCTGCTCGAAGGCGCGGCCTATGACAGCGACGGACAGCTCCTCAATGGCTCCTATATGGATTACGCCATGCCGCGGGCCAGCGACCTGCCGAGCTTCACCGTGGATCACTCCTGCCAGACGCCCTGCACCCACAACCCGCTCGGGGTCAAGGGCTGCGGCGAAGCGGGCGCCATCGGCAGCCCGCCGGCCGTGGTCGGCGCGGTGGTCGATGCGCTCAGGCGCGCAGGCCACGACATCACCCATATCGACATGCCCCTGACGCCTTCGCGCGTCTGGGAAGCGATGAACGGCTGAGAGGAGGGCAGGACATGTATGCATTTGATATCAAACGGCCTTCCAAGCTGAAAAAGGCCCTGAAGGCGCTCAAGAAGGACGAAGACGCGCAGCTGCTCGCCGGCGGTCAGACCCTGATTCCGACCCTCAAGCAGCGCCTCGCCGCACCGAGCAAGCTCGTGTCTCTGAGCCGGATCGACGGGCTCAGCGGGGTGCGCGACCGCGAGGGCGTGCTGGAAGTGGGGGCGATGACCACGCACGAGGTGGTCGCCGCCGACGGCACCATCCCGGCGCTGAGCGCGCTTGCCGGCGGGATCGGCGACCCGATGGTGCGCGCGCGCGGCACGATCGGCGGCTCGATCGCCAATAACGACCCCTCGGCCGACTACCCGGCCGCCTGCCTCGGCCTCTGCGCGACCATCGTCACCGACCGGCGCGAGATCTCGGCCGATGACTTCTTTACCGGCCTGTTCGAGACCGCGCTGGAGGAAGGCGAGATCATCACCATGGTGCGCTTCCCGCTGCCCGACGCGGCGGCCTATGCGCGCTTTGACCAGCCGGCGAGCCGGTTTGCGCTGGTGGGCGTCTTCGTGTCGCGCTGCGACGGCGATGTGCGCGTGGCGGTGACCGGGGCGAGCGAAGACGGGGTGTTCCGCTGGGCCGATGCCGAAGCGGCGCTGGTCGAGGATTTCTCGCCCGCCGCGCTGGAGGGCATGGCGCCGGAGGCGGACGGGATGATCGGCGACCTGCATGGCAGCCCCGAATACCGCGCCCACATGGTGGGGGTCATGGCCCGGCGCGCGGTGGCCGCTGCCGGGTGAGGCGCCTCGGCGCCATCCGGGGCAGCTTTCGCCGGCTGTCCCCGCTGGGCGCTGCCGGCGGTGGACCCGGCGTCGCTCGTTTGCGACTGCCCGGACGCGCCCGGGTGGTGGCGCGGGGGCGCGGGGGCGCAGGACAGGGCCTGTAG
>JALTZY010000130.1 GCA_027045905.1 Paracoccaceae bacterium | reverse complement strand
CGCCTGCAGCGTCTGGTGGGCCGTATCCAGTTCGACCCGCTCGAGCGCCGAGGGCGGGGCCGGGCGCCAGACCGCCCTTGCCCCGGCCTCCCGGATCAGGTCGGCCATGGTCAGCGCCCGCTCGCCGGCCAGGTTCACCACGTCGGGCAGCGCATCCTCCGTGCAGGTGGCCAGCGCCTCCACCGCCCGGGCGAGATCCTCGATGGCCAGGTAGCTGCGCTGCGGCCCGGCGCCGGAGGCGAAGCGGTCAAGCCGCACCTCGCCCCCGCGATCAAGACTGGCGAACAGGCTGTCGGCCCCGACCACATTGGCCATGCGCAGGAGCGCGAGCCGCGGGCGACTGCGCGCCCGCGCCCATTGCCGGGCGGCGCGCTCCATTTCCAGCTTGGCCTGCCCGTAAGCGCCAGGCGGCGGGGCCAGCGCCTCATCCTCCCGGTGCCTGTCTGCCTGCGTGCCGGTATAGACCGCCGCCGAAGAGGCCAGCAGCACCCGCTCCGCCCCGAGCCTTGCGGCCATGTCGAGCGCCGCGAGGGCGAGAGCGGTATTGTGGCGCATCCCCCGCTCGCTGCCCGCCGTCACCCCCCACAGCACCAAGAGCGCCCGCGCCCCGGAAAACGGCGCGAGGTCATCCCCCGGCTGCCAGCGCACATGGCCGGCAGGCAGCGGCGCAGCTGCGGAGAAGCGGGCGCCGGAAGTCTGGAATACCGGGTCGAATCCCTCCGGCGGGCAGCGCCGCCAATAGCGTGACAGCATCCGCCCGACCTTCCCCCCGGTCCCGAGAACCAGCAGTTTCGGACATACATGCGAAAGCGCCATCTTGCTTTTCCCGGTGAAGCGGATCAGTATGCGCTGTATAGCAGCACCTGCCTTTTATGAAACATAGAAGCGACAGACCGTTCTGAAGGGCTTTTCGAGGGGATTTTCGGGGGGATTTCTGAGGATATGGGCAGCGCACGGATTCTTGTGGTCGCATTCCTGGCACTGAGCGCCTGCTCCCTGCCGCGCGGTGCCGCCATCGACCGGGAAATCCTGCGCGAGGCCGAAAGCGACCAGACGACATTTTCGGTCGTCGCCGTCACCCGCGCTTCTCTGCCCGAAATCGCGAAATGGCCGGTCACCGGCTGGTCCGGCGCCTATCGCTGGCTTTCCGGCGGCGGCGGACCCGGCTCGGCCCGCATCAGGCCCGGCGACCGCGTCAGCCTCGTGGTCTGGGACAGCCAGGACACTTCGCTTCTGACCAGCCCCGGCCAGCCGGCCACCAACCTGCCCAATCTCGAGGTATCGCCGGCCGGGACGATCTTCGTTCCCTATGTGGGCGAGGTGCATCTCAGCGGCATGACCCCCTCCCAGGCGCGCCTCGAAGTACAGGACGCCCTGAGCACGATCTCGCAATCGGCCCAGGTACAGCTGCAGATGAGCCCGGGCCAGGCCAATACGGTGGACATGGTAAGCGGAGTGGCGCAGCCCGGCAGCATCGCCCTGCAGGACCGCCGGGTAACCCTGCTCAGCCTGATCGCCAAGGCCGGCGGGATCTCCCCCACGCTGAAGAATCCGCTGATACGCCTGGTGCGCGACGGGCGCACATACGAGATCCGCGCCGACGAACTCTTTTCCAATGCCCGCCGCGACATCGCCATGCGCGGCGGCGACCGGGTGATCATCGAAGAAGACGAGCGCTATTTCGTCGCCTTCGGCGCCACCGGCCGGGAGCAGATCGTCCCCTTCGACCGCGAGCGCATCACCGCGCTCGAGGCGCTGTCGATGGTCGGCGGGCTGCAGGATGCGCGAGCCAATCTCAAGGGCGTGCTGATCCTGCGCGAATATCCCGAGGGAGCCACCTCGCCGCCCCGCGCCCATGGTCCTGAAAAGCGGCAGGTGATCTTCACCTTCGACCTGACCAGCGCCGACGGCCTGTTTGCGGCGCGCAATTTCCGGGTCAACCCGCGCGACACGGTCATCGCCACCGAAAGCCCAGTCGGCCCGGCGCGCAACGTCATCGCCTTTGTCGACAGCCTGCTGAATATTGCCACAAAGCTGTGACCCCGGTCGATTACGTCACGTCATTGCGCTGAACGGCCGCCAGGGTGCTATATTCCGTGCATCCGGTCAACCAGCGAGGTCTTGCATGTCCCTGTTATCCGATTCACCGCCCTGGGCCAGCGAAGAGCACGCCATGTTTGCCGAGATGGTCCGTCGCTTCTTCGCCGAGGAAATGGCGCCGAATATCGACGCCTGGGTGGAGGCCGGCGTGGTGGGCCGGGACTTCTGGCAGAAGGCCGGCGCGGCGGGCATCCTGGGCGGCGCGGTGGCCGAGGAACATGGCGGCGCCGGCGGCGATATCGGCTTTGACGCCATCGCGCTCTACGAGCAGGCCCGGCTGGGGGATGTGAACTGGGGCATGGGCATCCAGTCGATCGTGATCCACTACATCGCCGCCTATGGCACCGAGGCGCAGAAGGCGCGCTGGCTGCCCGGTCTGGTCGCCGGCGAGACCATCGGTGCACTGGCGATGACCGAGCCTTCCACCGGCTCCGACCTCAAGGCGATCCGCACCAGCGCCGCGCGCGAGGGCAATCTCTACCGGCTCAACGGCTCCAAGATCTTCATCACCAATGGCGGCTCGGCCGACCTGATCATCACCGTCGCCCGGACCGACCCCGAGGCCGGCACCAGGGGGATCTCCCTGATCGCCGTCGAGCCGGCAGAGGCAGAGGGCTTCAGCCGCGGCAAGCCGCTGAAGAAGCTGGGCATGAAGGGCAACGACACCGCCGAGCTCTTCTACGAAGACGTGAAGGTGCCGCTGACCAACCTGCTGGGAGAAGAGGAGGGGCAGGGCTTCTACCAGCTGATGAAGCAGCTTCCGTGGGAGCGGCTGCTGATCGCCATCCAAGCGCTGGGGGCGATGGATTTCGCCCTGGCCGAGACGGTGCGATACGTCCGGGAGCGCAGGGCTTTCGGCCAGCGGATCATGGACTTTCAGAACACCCGCTTCAAGCTCGCCGAATGCAAGACCCGCACCGAGGTTCTGCGCGCCTTTGTCACCCAGTCCATCGGTCGGCTGATCGACGGCACGCTCGATGCCGCCACCGCCTCCATGGCCAAGCTCTACGGCTCCGAGGCCCAGGGCAAGGTGGTGGACGAATGCCTGCAGCTTTTCGGCGGCTACGGCTACATGGCCGAATACCCGATCTCGCGCGCCTATGCCGATGCACGGGTGCAGCGCATCTATGGCGGCACCAACGAGATCATGAAGGAGCTGATTGCACGGAGCCTCGATGTCTGAGCCGGCGGCAGGTCCCGAAGGCCCGCTCGCCGGGCTCAAGGTGGTGGAAATGGCCGGGCTCGGCCCCACCCCCTTTGCCGCCATGTGGCTCGCCGACATGGGGGCCGAGGTGGTGCGCATCGAGCGGCCGGGGCTCAAGCCGCTGATCCCGATTCGTCACGACTTCCTCAATCGCGGCCGCGATTTCGTCACCCTCGACCTCAAGGATACCGATGACCTCGCCACCGCCCGTGCTCTGATTGCCGCCGCCGACATGCTGATCGAGGGGATGCGCCCCGGCGTCATGGAGCGGCTGGGGCTGGGGCCGGATGTGTTTCGCGAGACCAATCCGGCGCTCATATACGGGCGCATGACCGGCTGGGGGCAGAGCGGGGCGCTCGCCCATACTGCCGGCCATGACATCAACTATATCGGTCTCACCGGCGCCCTGCATGCGATCGGCCCGGCCGAAAGGCCGGTGCCCCCGCTGAACCTGGTAGGCGATTTTGGCGGTGGGGCCATGTATCTGGTCGCCGGGATGCTCGCTGCTCTGCATGTGGCACGCCTGACCGGGCGAGGGCAGGTGATCGATTGCGCCATTACCGACGGCACCAGCCATCTCGCCACCATGATCCACGGCATGGCGGCCTCGGACCTCTGGCGCGATGAAAGAGAAGCCAACCTGCTCGACGGCCACGCCCCCTTCTACACGACTTACGAATGCGCCTGCGGCGGGTTTGTCGCCGTGGGCGCGCTCGAGGAGCAATTCTACGCGGAACTCACCGCGCGCCTCGGCTTCTCCCCCGAAGAGCTTCCCGACCGCGCCGACCCGGCCAACTGGCCCGCGCTGCTCGCGGTCTTCGCTAGGCGCTTCCGCGAGAAAAGCCGCGATGAATGGGCGCGACTCATGGAGGGGAGCGATGCCTGCACCACCCCGGTCCTCGCCCTGCGCGAAGCCCCCTCCCACAGGCATAACCGGGACAGGAACACCTTCACCGAAATCGAAGGCATCCTCCAGCCCGCCCCGGCGCCGGTCCTGTCGGAGACACCGGGCAGGATCACCGGAAATGCCCCGCGGGCACCCCGCAATGCACACGACATCCTGACACGCTGGCGCCAGGAAACGATGCCGCAAGCC
>JALTZY010000129.1 GCA_027045905.1 Paracoccaceae bacterium | reverse complement strand
CGAATGGCGTGTGCGCCGGCGCCTGCAGATCGACTACGCGCTGGGTTTCGTGGTCAACCGGCGCGGGGCGACCTTCACCCAGGCGCACTGGAACCGCACCGTCGAGCGCCTCGGCCGGCTCGACCCGGACGCGGTGGCGGCGATCCTGAAGAGCGAGTTTCCTCCCGGCAAGATCCTCCGCATGGGCTGGCACACGGCCCTCGCCCACAGCCGCGCGCGCCTGCGCCGCCTGCGGCAGCGACTGGCGCGGCAGGGCGCGGCAAGCTCAGGCAGGCCAGACCGGTAACAGGCCGGCAGGCAGGCACGGCACCCGTCCGCCCCGGCGCCCCCCGGCCGGTGCCGCACAACGGAAAATTCCGATAGAACTCCCGACAGAAATCTCGCAACTCCAATGGGCTGCGCGATCTCCGGCCTTCCCTTCTCCACCCCGGCCCGGCCCGCCCCGGAGCATGCGCGGCCCTGTGGAGCGGAGGCTTCAGCCGCGCTCAGCCATCGTCATCCGGCGTGGCGACATCGGCGATTTCTTCCAGCGGCACATCCACGTCGCCATCGTCGTCAAGCACGTCATCGGCCAGATCGACATCGGCCGCGGCATCGTCGTCCAGCACCACGTCCACATCGTCGTCGAGCACCACATCGACCGCGTCCCCGGCCTGGCTCGCCTCTGCGGCCTTGTCGGCCTTGTCCGCCACCATGACACGGCTGCCCTTGCCGGTATCGGGATTGACCACTTCACCCGAATAGGGGCTGATGATGGGATCGCGGTTCAGGTCATAGAAGCGCTTGCCGGTGGTGGGGCAGACGCGCTTGACGCCCCATTCTTCCTTGGGCATGGATTACCCCTTTTCGTGCTCGTCGATACATGCGAAATCAGGTGCCAAGTGCCACAGCTTTCTGCGGGTGTCAAAGGCTTTTGCACCCCCGACCGGCCCGAGGGAACCCGAGGGAAATGAAACCGCTGATCCTCCCGGGCGAGCCGCCCATCGAAGTCGCGCTGCGTATTTCCGCCCGTGCCCGGCGGCTTTCGCTCAGGGTATCGCAGCTGGACGGCTCGGTCAGCCTTACCCTGCCCCGGCGCGCATCCCTTGGCGAGGCGCGGGCCTTCCTGAGCGAACGCGCCGACTGGGTGCGCCGGCATGTCGCCGCCAGCCCGGCGCCGATACGGCTGCGGCCCGGCACCGAAATGCCCGTCGGCGGACAGGCGCACCGGCTGGTGGTCGCGGGCGGGCGCAGCGCGGCGCTTGGCGATGGCGTGATCACACTTCCCCGCGACGC
Organism: Paracoccaceae bacterium; assembly: GCA_027045905.1. Taxonomy (GTDB): domain Bacteria; phylum Pseudomonadota; class Alphaproteobacteria; order Rhodobacterales; family Rhodobacteraceae; genus JAAEUB01. Next base: position 3,172 of record JALTZY010000129.1, on the reverse strand, counting down.
ACCGGAAAAGACCGGCCCCCGCGTCGCCGCCCTGCTGAAGAGCCTGGCACGCGACCGCCTCGCCGAATCCTGCGAGCGCCACGCAGCCCGGCTCGGGCGCCGTTTCACCGCCCTGACCCTGCGCGATACCCGCTCGCGCTGGGGCTCCTGCTCGCCCGGGGGGCGGCTGATGTTTTCCTGGCGCCTGGCCATGGCCCCGCCCGAAGTACTGGACTATGTGGCCGCCCACGAAGTCGCCCACTTGGCGGAAATGAACCACTCCCCCGCCTTCTGGGCCCATGTGGCCCGGCTGATGCCCGATTATGCGCCCCGCCGCCGCTGGCTGCGCGAAAATGGCGCAAAACTGCACGCCTACCGCTTCCGCGATTGACCTTGCCCGGATTTGTGATCACAATTGCGCCATGAGCAGCCCGCCCATGATCCCGGACACGACAGCCCCCGCCGCCGGCTCCGCCCACGAGCGCGTCTATCGCAGCCTGCGCAGCCGCATCATGCACGGTGAAATCGCCCCGGGCACCGCCCTGACCCTGCGCGGGCTGGGGCGCGAATTCGGCGTCTCCATGACCCCGGCCCGCGAAGCGGTGCGCCGGCTGGCCGCCGAAGGCGCGCTCACGCTCTCGCTCTCCGGGCGCATCTCCACGCCGGAGCTTGGCGCCGAGCGCATCGAGGAGCTTGCGGCCCTGCGCGGCCTGCTCGAGCCAGAACTGGCCGCCCGCGCCCTGCCACGCGCCCATATGGCGCTGATCGAGCGACTGCGCACGATCAATGCCCGGGTATCCGAATGCATCGCCAAACAGGATGCGGTCTGCTACCTGCGCAGCAATCTCGAGTTCCACCGCATGATCTACCTGCGCGCCCAGGCCCCGGCGATGCTGGCACTGACCGAAACGGTCTGGCTGCAGCTCGGCCCGACCATGCGCACGCTCTACGAGGCGCGCCGGCGTACCGACCTGCAGCGCCACCACCGCGCCATCCTCGCCGCTCTCGCCGCGGGCGACGAACCGGCCCTGCGTCTGGCGGTGCGCACGGATGTGACCCGGGGGCTGAAAATGCTGGTCGGATAGAGACGGATGAAAAGGCACGGCCCGGCCCGCCGACATCGCGCATCAGGCATGGCGCCAGCGCCGAAACGGGCGCGCAAGCGCCACCAGCAGCAGCGAAACCAGCGCCCAGCCCGCACCGAAACCGATCCCGGCAAAGACCAGCCCATCCCCCGTCACCGGCAGCGCAGGACGGAACTCCTCCCAGGTACGCCGGGCAAGCTCGATATCGCGAAAATGCCAGAGCCGCGCCAGCCGGCCAAGCGGCTCGAGCCCTGCCAGCGCCCGATAATCCGCCTCCAGCCGATCATGGCGGCGCAAGCTCGCAGCCATGCTCACACGCAAATCATCCATGAATCGCGTCCCGCCGATCTGCGCCAGCGCCTCTTCCCGGCTCAGCCCCGCCACCCGCGCAGACCGGTCGAAATCCGCCGTCACCAGCCGCAGCTCGTCCACCGCCCCGGAAAGACGCTGCATGTATTGCTGAGAAAATTCCGGGAACTGCGACAGCGCCACCGCCCCCGCAATTCCGCCCGCCATGGCGAATGCCCGGATCACCTGTATCTCCCTTTCGGGCTGCTCTTCTGCGAAGTCTGCCCCGCTTGCAGGCCGCGGGTCAAGCCCGCCGCATCCGAATGGCAAAAAGCGGCCACCCTTTCATCTTTCCGGCAAGTACTCCCGCCGGAGGCACGATTTTTCCGCGAAAAATCGCCCCGCCTCACGACCCGGCATAGATCTCGCGGATGCGCGCCACGGCCAGTTCGGGCGTGAGTTCCTCGCTTTCGCCCGTGCGCCGGCAGGTGAGCTCTACAACCCCGTTTTTCAGCCCGCGCGGGCCCACGGTGATGCGCCAGGGCAGGCCGATCAGGTCCATGGTGGCGAATTTCGCCCCGGCGCGCTCCTCGCGGTCGTCATAGAGCGGCTCGAGGCCCGCTTCGGTGAGCGCGCGGTAGATGTCCTCGCAGGCGCGGTCTGTCTCGGCGTCGCCCTGGCGCAGGTTGACGATGCCGGCGTGAAACGGCGTCACGCCTTCGGGCCAGACGATGCCGCGCTCGTCGTGGCTCGCCTCGATGATCGCGCCCACCAGCCGGCTCACCCCGATCCCGTGGCTGCCCATGTGGACCGGCACCTGCTCGCCCTTGTCATTGGTGACGGTGGCGCCCATGGGGGCCGAATACTTGGTGCCGAAATAGAAGATCTGCCCCACTTCGATGCCGCGGCTCGCCCGGCGCCGTTCCTCGGGCACTTCGCGCTCGAACAGGGCCTGATCGTGGGTTTCGTCGGTGCGCGCATAAGGCGTGGTCCATTCGCGGGCGATCAGCGCGCACTGGTCCCAGTCCGAATAGTCGATCTCGCGCGCACCCAGGCTGAGCTCGGTGATCGCGCTGTCGTAGAACACCTCGCTTTCGCCGGTCTCGGCCAGCACCAGGAATTCGTGCGTGTCCTCGCCGCCGATCGGCCCGCTGTCGGCGCGCATCGGGATCGCCTTGAGCCCCATGCGCTCGTAGCTGCGCAGGTAGCTGACCATGTGGCGGTTATAGGCGTGCAGCGCGTGCTCGGCGTCGATGTCGAAATTGTAGCCGTCCTTCATGTAGAATTCGCGCCCGCGCATGACCCCGAAGCGCGGGCGGATCTCGTCGCGGAATTTCCACTGGATCTGGTAGAGCGTCAGCGGCAGGTCCTTGTAGCTGGTCACATGGGCGCGGAAGATGTCGGTGACCAGTTCTTCGGCGGTGGGGGTATAGAGCATGTCGCGGCCGTGGCGGTCGGTGATGCGCAGCATCTCCTGGCCGTAATCGTCATAGCGCCCGCTTTCGCGCCACAATTCGGCGCTTTGCAGGGTGGGCATGAGGATCGGCAGGTGGCCGGCGCGCTGTTGCTCCTCGTGGATGATGCGCTCGATATTCCTCAGCACCCTGAATCCCAGCGGCAGCCAGGAATAGATGCCGGCGGAGGCCTGCTTGATCATGCCCGCGCGCAGCATGTAGCGATGCGAGACGATCTGGGCTTCGGCGGGGGTTTCCTTGAGCACGGGCAGGAAGTAGCGGGAGAAGCGCATGGTCGCGGGCCTTTGCTTGTTCGACATTCGCCCCGGGTTTAGGCGACAGGGGCCTGCGGGGCAAGGGGTGCGC
>JALTZY010000128.1 GCA_027045905.1 Paracoccaceae bacterium | reverse complement strand
GCGGTCAGCCACCAGCCGTGGTCTATTGGCTACGAAAAGACGAAACCCAACCCGATCAGCAGGAGCAGAGAGTAGCTTAAATTACGCGGAAACCTGTCCAAGGATTGGGGAGTAGCTCAAACTGCTCGTCTGGAACGCAGAAGGTAAAGATTTCGTAGAGGCTTTTATTTCGGCAACAACGGGGCTTGCAGGTCGTCGCTTAGATGAACTAACCGCACAGGTTCTTGATACCGAGAAGGTGCCTACACCGGAAGCTGAAGAACATTTCGCAAACGAGGTCGGTTTGGATGTTTTTTCTCTCGACGACGCCTTCGAGAGTGACATCCGTGCGCTGAGGGTGAACCGCCCCGAGTTTACCGGAGAGCTCTTGGTTCAATAATTACACTGCTTTTTCATCTGCGTTCAAGTTTTCATAGAATACCTCCTCTGCTTCTCGCAGCGTGACATATCCGATGGCGCTGTGCAGGCGTTCGGTGTTGTACCAGTCGACCCATTTCAGGTATATTCTTAACCCTCTTGGCATGCTATTCATGGGGAGGAGGACCGAGGAATGGGACGTACATCGACAGTCAGGAAGAGCCGGTCGCGTGATACGGCCGGTTGGTCGAAGGCGACACGGGAAGCTTCGGCTGCGGCGAATGTGCCGTCGCGCTGGAAGCGCGCCTTCGGCACGACGCTCTACCCTGCTATCTTTCCCCCATTGCATCTTGGAGCGTTCTGAGAATCGGCGCGAAGAAGTAGCTGATGATCCGGCGGGTGTCGGTTGTTACATCAATTGTTGCAGTCATTCCTGGACGAAGCGGAAATCGATCCGGGCCAGCTTTCAAAAATGTCTTGTCCGGCGCAATGCGCACAACGTACCCCCATTGCTTTTCAGAAACCTCCGTTGAATCAGCAGCAATGTCTGAGACATGCCCGCGTACGAATCCAAATCGCTCGGATGGATATGCTTCGAGCCTGATATTAGCCTGCTGCCCGACCTGCAGGAAGCCGATGTCCTGGTTGGAAAACACCGCTTCGAGCTCAATGGCCCCGTCCGTGGGAACAATACGCAGCAATTCCGTCCCGGCATCGGTGACGCCACCCACCGTGAAGACCTGCAACTGATCGACGATGCCGGAAACTGGTGCCCGAAGCGTCGCAGCTTTGACCCTTCGGCGTGCTGTACGCTCTTCCTCCGACAAGGTTGCAAGACGTGAATCTATCTGCGCTTTCCTTTTCAGGAGAGAACTCCTGAGATCCGTGACCACCCGCCTGCGTTCGGCGTTCAAGGCCGTCTGCTCTGCTGCCTTCTGCTCTCGTTCTCTCAGAAATACGTCTCGCTGCCTTTGAAGTTCCACATGTGCCTGCTGGACATCCAGGAACGCGGACCGACTGCTTACACCACGTGAGAGAAGCTCGGTTGCAGTACGCAGGCGCTCAGCCTGGATCTCGAGAGCGGCATCAATCCGGGAGATGTTTGCATCCGTAACCGCCGCCGATTTTCGGATTGCCAGCTCTCGTGCATCGATCTGTCTCAACGAGGTCGCAAGATCTTCGCTTTCGGCCATGAGAAGGTCCAGTTGTTCATCAGCGAACGGATGCCCGCGGAGTTTCTCCGGCGGCTTGAAGAGTGTGGAAACTCGCTCGAAAAACTCGGGATGCGATGGGCTTGTTCTCAGTGCTCCCACCATTGCATCGATGCGGGCCGTCTCAATGCGAAGGCGATCCTGTTCAGCCTTGATCGTGCCGAGTTGGGCAATCGCCTCCGTGGAATCCATTTCGATCAGCACCTCCCCCTTTTCCACTGACGTCCCGTTCCGAACCCGGATGGCAACGATCCGACCCTGAAATTCCGGCTGCACCACTTGAACCCGCGTGACGGGAATGATGCGCCCTTCGCCGCGCGCGACGACTTCCACCCGGAAGAAAAAGGACATTGCAACGGTCGTGATGAAGACGGCGATCGAGAACAGCACGGTGACGTGCAGGGTGGGGGAGGCAACACCTATGGGCCCTGCCCGCAAACTCATTGCAAATCCTCAAAATCGACGATCTGATCGGGAGTTTCGAAGATGTTCGGACTGTGTGTGATGATGATCAGCGTCGTTTCCTTTTTCAGTTGCTGCAGTTCGGCCGCCAGTTGCCGTTGCGCTACCCCGTCCAGTGCGCTGGTCGGTTCGTCCAGGATTACGACCTTGGGCCGTCTCAACAGCGACCGGGCAATCGCCACCCGTTGCCTTTGTCCGCCGGAAAGAGCCGATCCTCTTTCGCCGACCTGCGTGTCCAGACCCTGAGGCAGTTGCTCGACAAGGCGATCAGCTGCCGAGAGCCGAAGAGCTCTCAGGATCGTTTCATCAGTTACCGAACGGTCACCGAGCGTCAGGTTGTCCCTCAGAGTGCCTGAGAAAAGATAAGGCTCCTGGGGCACATACGCGATGTGCTGCCGGACGTCATGCGGTTCGTGATGCGCGATGTTTTGCCCTCCCAGCAGGATTTCTCCATCGTCAGGGACCTCGATTCCCGCAGAAAGCCTGCCGAAGGTTGATTTTCCAATCCCGGAAGGTCCAATGATCAGGGTGAGAGTATCGGGACTCGCGCAAAAGTCGAAATGCTGTAGCACCGGCGCCTCGGGCGTATAGGAAAAGCTCACGTTGCGAAATTCCAGGCGTGCCTCGATATCGCGTGGGAGCTTCGGAAGCACCCCGAACGGCTCCATTGGTGTATTCACCACATCTCCGAGGCGCTGGCGTGAGACACGAATGTTCTGCCAGCTCTCCCACAGCCTGGAAAAGTTCTCGACCGGAGCACGGACCTTCTCCGCGAGCAAATGGAACGCAATCAACTCGCCGAGGGTCAGTTGTCCGACAAAAACCAGCCGAGCACCTATGAAAATGATGCTGATGGTGATAGCCCGGTCCAGCGCGAACAGGAGCTTGTCATTCCATATGTTCAATACCCCGACCCTGTAACCGGCATTCAGGCCGGCATGCAGAGTCCGGTTGAGTCTCTCAAGCATCCGGTCCTCTGCCGCCAGCGCCTTAACCGCCGCGATGCCCGAGATGGTTTCCACCATCTGCGACTGATGAGCGGCACCTGCATCGAACTGGGCCCGCAGGCGGCGCCTCAGGAAAGGTCCGAAGCCCATGTAGATCAGCACCTGCACCGGCAGGGCGACGAGAATGATCATTGTCAGAGGGACCGACAGGGTCAGAAGGACTGCAATGTACACGGTCACGAAAAGCAGGTCGAGAAAGACGCCCGTGGTCGTTCCTACAAGGAAATTGCGGATGGTGTCGGTCTCGCTGATCCGCGCAATCGTTTCTCCCACCGGCCATTTGCGGAAATGGCTAAAGGGAAGCTTGAACAGGTGCTCGAAAATACGTGCCCCGAGTTCGCGGGTTACGCGATTGGCAGTGAGCATGCCCAGCAGTTGCGACAGCACCTGAAACCCGAGCTGGAACAGGCTGACCGCCGCAAAGATCGCGACAACGACCAGGAGCGACGCTTCGCGCTGGAACGGCAGGATGCGGTCGATGATGACCTGAAAGATGAATGGCTCGACAAGCCCCAGAAGGCGCAGGCAGATTGCCAGGAAGATCAGTTCCACATAGAGCGGCGTGAACTTCCACAGCGTCAGTCCGAACCAGGAAAGAGGGACCTCGCCCGCGCCTTCGGGCCTTGGGGATTTCATCTGCAATCGGCGGCCTGTTCGGGGGTTGTGATCACGCAGGCATTCGGCATCGCATTCCCGTCAGGCGAAACCGCGATGACGATGAAGTCGCCGGCTCCGGGAAACGCACCGGCGAGCCGTGCGCGCAGGCTCTCTTCGGTCACCGCGTCGAACTCGGCGGCAAGCCGAAGCGACCGCCCCGGCTGAAAACCGTCCAGCGCGCTCTGCAGTTCGGCCCGGGCCACGTCGAGAACGAAGTCGGGCATTTTCGCGAACTGCGCGCGCAGAGGCGCCTTGCGCGCGGCCAGATCTCCCCCCGGCCCGGCCTTGCGGAAAGCGGCAAAGGCATCGCGCACGACCTCTTCGACCTCGGCCAGCCGGCCGGATTCCACTTCGCCCGCCACGAACAGGACGCGCGACTCTCGCGTGTAGTTGCTGAAGCCGGCAGCAAATCCATAAGACGCGCGCAGGCGCGTGCGCACCGCGTCGAACAGCACCCCCTTTTCGCCGCCCAGCGCGCCGGTCAGGATCAGGTCTTCCACTTCGCCGCCCAGCCGCGTCGGCGGCAGGGGGGCGATGAAGGCGAGACTGGTCACCTGGGCATCCGGCAGATGCAGCAGGATACGGCGGGGAGTGAAATCGGCCCGGGCCTGACGCGAGAGCGCCGGGGCGTTGTCGGGGAGGCCGGCAAGGAGCGCATCGACGGCCTTGCCGGCCGCCTCGGCGTCGATGTCGCCGGCCACCACCACCGCTTCCGGGCGGCGGGTGAAGGTTTCGCGATGCCAGGCGGCCACGTCTTTGCGGGTCAGTTCCCCGAACACGCCGGGCGCGTCGAGCGAAAGCGCACTGCGCAGCGGCTGGTCGGCGAACACTGCCCATCGCACCGCGTCGAAGCCGGCATGAGAGGGCCGTGCGCGTGCCTCGGCCATGCTCTGCGCCACGCCATCGCGGATGCGCGCAAACCAGCCTTCATCCAGTGTCGGGGCGCGCAGGTGGGCATTGGCGATCTTGACGACCGCAGGCACGTTTTCCTTTCGGGTGACGATTTCTCCGATGACATGATCCTGGGCCGTCAGATAGAGCCGCGCCTCGGCCTTCAGATCGGCAAAGGTCTCGATCACCTCGCCGGCAGGGTATCCTTCCGCCCCGCCCGAGAGGATCAGTCGCGTACCGACGATGGGTGCGGCCTGGTTGACGTCTTCCCTGTAGGCCCAACCGGTTGGCCAGGCGGCGGTCAGCACCACGTCCTTGTTGCCGGGCAGGCGCAGCAAGGTGAACGCGATCCCGCCGGGGCTGATCTCGGGGCTGGCCGCGGGGGCCTCGGCCCGGCCGAGCGCCGGGATGAAAACGACAAGAAGGGCAAGGAGAAATCTGATCATTCGAAACGGTCCTCCGGTCCGATGAAGGCAACGGCCGTGCGGCCCCTGCCGGCGAGTTGATGGAGAAGGCTGTCCAGCGCCACGCGAGACAGCCGGTCGGGCAGGCGCCTGATGTCGTCGGCACCGAGCGGCTGGCGCAGGGCCGCGACACGGCGCAGGGTGTAGCGGGCCATCCAGCGGGCGGTCCTGTCGGCATCCTCCCAGTCCGGCCAGTAATCGTCGAAACGTTTCAGGACTCGGGCATGGGTGGCCTCGGGGATGCCGTTGCGGGCGATCCGGGCGAAGGTGTCCTCGAAGGCCATGCGCAGGGTGGCCAGAGTCACTCCGCTGTCAGGCGAGGCGGCGAAGCTGATCTCGATATTGTCCTCGTCGATGGGCCAGATCTGGATGTCGAAGCTGCGCGTGATCTCGGCATCGAACCGCAGCGGACCGGCCAGAGCGCCGGGCAGGTTGGTGTCGAGAATGTCGCGCAACAGGGCGGTCTCGGCCTCGAGCAGGTCGAACGGGACGGGCTCGGGCAGTGTCACCACCTTCCGCCAGATCAGGCGGGGGGCGGAATGCGGGTCCGGGTAGCGAAACGCCGTCGTGGCCGGTTGGGCAAGCTCGAAGGGCGGCTGGGGCGGTGGAGCGTGTTTCCGCTGCACATCGGGCCAGCCCGCCTTCTGCATCGCCCGCAGGGCTTCATCGCGGGTCACGTCGCCGATGATGATCAGGCGGGCGTTTTCGGGCCGATGACTCGCCGCATGCAGCGCGCGGGCGGCATCGTGGCTGAGCGATCCGATCTCGGCCGGCGTGCCCAGCGGCGACAGCGCATCGCGATTGCCCGCATAAAGGAAGGCGTCCATGGCCAGATCGGCCTGCGCGCCCGGGTTGTCGATCAGGCGGCGGTCGTATTCGCGCAACAGGATCCTGCGTTCGTCCTCGGCAAATGCGCGCGGCAGGTCGATGGGAGCGAAGACGCCGGACAGGCGGCGAAGGATGTCGGCAAGCTCCCCTGTGTCGCCCGACAGCCAGTAACCCAGCGCGATCCGCTTCGTCCAGGCGTTGGAATGGCGGCCCGCGTTCGGCTTTCCGCGCCCGACGGCATTCAGCCAGGTCAGATGTTCGAGATAGTGGAAGGCAAGCGGATTGGCCCGGTCGCCTTGGGGGAAGATCACATGCGCCTCCAACCTGCCGGGCAGCGGAGAGGGGGTGAGCCAGAGGTCGTCCGCATGGGCAGATGTCGCACGCAGCACACTTGCGGCCACGGCGAACAGGACGGCAATGACAAAAAGGTGAGAGCGAATGGATGACACGCCGGCCATCGTGTTCCCGAAAATCATTTCTTGACAGAAACCCGATAGATGAAGGCACTGCCTCCGAATCATTAGCGCCAACCACATTGCACCTTTCCCGAAATCGGAGGCAAGAAAAATTACCCCACCCTCATTACAGATGCACAGACGACCAGAATTCTTGTTCTCATGACGAACACGTTTCAGATCATTTCTTTTTCCCGAGCGCTGTGGAAAGCGCGTGCCGACGCTGCGCGGTTGAACCAATTTATCCATGCAAATTATTCGCTTGTGATCTTGAAAATCACGTATACTGCAAAGTACGAAATTGCTGCAATTATGGTCTGCTTTCCAGCACTATTTGTCGAAGACAAAAATCTTGTGATCAAAAAATAAACTAAAAGGAATATCAAGAAGCTGAGTATTTCGTTTGGAGTAGGCATACAGTCGTCCTTTCAGGTCTGGAGGGGTCGAGGAATGCCCGAAACCGGGCATTCCAATAGCTTAAGGTTACCGTCAAAGCCCCATGCCGTACCCGTCGGCGATGGCGCCACCAATGGTGCCCAAGAAACCCGTTGCCGCGTCGTTGAATGCGCCGTTGTCTACGCTCGCACAAGTGGTTCCTACGAAACCAGCCGCGGCACCACCTAATTCGGGGCCAGCCACCCTCGAGGTCGCACCGCCTACTATACCACCAGCGACGCCACATATTACCGCTTGTTGTGATGGCGAAATATTGGTTCGACTTCCGTCGCGGGCGGTAACCCGGCCGCCACCTCCACCACCTTCCCCTCCGCCACCGCCGCCGCTGAAGCTGACGTTGCTGTAGAGGTCGGTCATCGCGTTTTTCAGATCTTCAGACATCTTCCTGTCCTTCTTCCTTGTGCGGCAAGGGTATGCTACCCTTGCCGCGTTGCTGTCTGCCGGGTTTCCTGCCCGGCGGCTCAATCGGGCGGAGGGGTCCTTACACGTCCTCCGCCCAACTCGCGCCCGGCCAGTTGGCCGAAACGCGTTCCGCTGGCCCGGGACCAGATCGTTTCCACGAGCCCTTCATGCCGTTTTCCTTTCCAAATCGACCGGATGCCCCTTCCGCGTAAACCGACCGACCCGCCGCAAAGATCCATCAGGATTGCGGCGAATGATCGAGCCGTGCTCCAGTTCCGGGAACACCCGCCCCCTCAGGTCACGAACAACCTGGCGTGTGCCGCCATAGGGCGCAATCAGATCGTTGATGAAGAACCTGTCGCCGCAATTCCACTCGTCATGCTGCAACGCCCGCCCAGTTTCGTGCACTTCGCGTTCAACATCTTCTGACAGTCAGGCCCATGTAACCATGGCCGTCGGAATTCCAGATTTCGTCAGGTAGAAGCGGACCTGCCTGCGCCTCAGTGGAGGAAAAATCTCCACCCCGATGTAGCGATCAAGCGGGAACCTGCGCTGATATCCGGAAGCTGCGAGTATCTCGAGCGCATAGCCAACTGCAGCATATTGGTCGATTTCGCGCTCGCCATCTTTTTCAGTGCACCGCGGGCGGTTTGCAGGTTCCGCGGCGATCAAGGCATACCGCCGCGCCGACATGCGCAGGCTTTCACAGTCGCCATAAGGGGCAATCAGACGGTCGAACTGAATGCCGTCATCATTGCTCGTCGCAACCGCCCAGGTTGCATATCCTGCGGGGCGGCGCGCCTCATCCAGCGCAACGAACACCTGCCGTGCCTTCATGCGCTCAAGCATCGCTTCGTAATACGCGCCCATCGGCATTTGCGTCCCCGACCCGGCCTCTACAAGATCGAGCATGACGACAGCCCCGAGGCTGCGATAGGCGTCAGCGGCCGGGTTTTCGGCGTCGGGCTCCGGCAGGGGCGGAAGGGGGTTGGTGACATCTGCGGCGCGCTCTGCCAAGGCCTCGATCGGCAGGTGCCGCATCGCCTCCGCCCCGGCGGAAAACAGGCGGCGCGCCCAAGCACCCGGATCGCGGCGGAAGAGTTCAACCGCCGCCAGCCGTGCGACCGGATAGTTCTGGCGATAATGGTACGGGGTGGTTGGATCTGCGATTGCGGCGGAAAGCGCAGTGAGATCCCGGCCCAAATAGGCCTCGTTCTCCTTGCGCCAGACGTCACACAAGGCGCCGAACAGATCGGGAAGCTGCGTGCGCGCGTGGTCGATCACAGCAAGTTCGCCCAGAAACGCGCAGGTTTCACGCGCAACGGGCGGCATGGTTTCATGTTTGGACAGAAGTATATGAAGGGCATGAGCCACCTCATGGGCAAGGCAGATCACATCATCAGTATTGCCATGCCAAGCCAGCTTGATGCGCGGCGCCTGTCCTTTCCCGAGATCAGCCGTGTATGGCGGTGACATATTCGCTGTGCCCGCCGGCTTCGTGAACTTCACCCGATGCATGAGCCCCCTGACATCGGTGCTTTCGCCCAGAAATGTCGCAAGAGCCGGGATGACAATGTCGGAAAGGGCATCGGAACGCGTGCCGATATTTCCATGTTCGCGAACGGACTGCGAAAGACCGACGGCGTGCGTGTCTGGGGCGTCACGAACCTAGCCGCTGCGATGGGCCGCAATGACATCCTGAACAACCCTCACGTCCAGACCGTGAATATCCAGCCAGTCGCGAAAACTCTGCATCAATCCACCAATACCTGAATCGATAGACCGGGGAAAATGACCGTTCTGATACCCCTTCAGGTTAATCAATCTCAAGGCGATTCTGTCAACCGGGAAAATTCTCTCAAAGGCTAATTTTTCTGTTGACGGGTTGGATAAGAGCTATGCAAGAATACACGCCTTGCGTGAATTCGTTTGTGCAGAAACGAAATAGAACCTCGGCGGCCCGGCCTTCAGTTCAACCGGGCAACAACAACCCCTGATCGATTTCCGGATCATCCCAGGCGCCCGCGGCGGCGACCCACCGGTCGATCGTCTCCCGTAGGCCCGGGTCATCGGCCATCAGGTGGAAGGTGTAGAGCCGATTGACGATCTGGCGCATGAGCGCGCGCAAGGTCTCGTCGTCAAGATGCGAGACCTCGGTCCAAGGCATTTCCCGCCCTTCGGCATCAATTACCATGACGTCCGAGTAGTCCCCGGTCCTGCCGACTGGTGTGATGCCTGCATGCTGGTCTTCGAGTTTTGTATTGCGCACACGGAGCATGGCCAGTGTTTTGGCCAGCCTGGCAGCAATGCGTTTCTCATCGGCGTCGTTCATCCCGCGATCACAGAGCCGGATTGGCGGAAGGGACAGGCAGGCTCGCTTCCCTTGTTCCCGCTGTCACCCGAACACCTTCAACTTCACCGCCACGCCTGCGATCAGGGCCAGCAGCAACCCGGTGGTGATGAGCCGCACGATGGTCTGCCAGGCGGTGCGCCGCGCCATGCGCAGGGATGCCAGAAGCGTACGCAGGTCGCGGATGTCGATGGCCGCCTCGGGCCCCTCGAGGCCGACATCGGCGAGCGCCTTGCGGGCGCCCTTCTCGGCGGCGCGGGCGAGGATGGCCTCGAAGTCTTCCTCGGGCATGCGGACAAAGCCCGCATCCTTGTGCGGTGGTGTCATGGTCGTTTCCTTGTGGTGGTTGGAGATCAGGCTGACGGCGCGGTCGGCAGCAGGTACTGGATGGCGATCCGCACATCGCCGCCGGTGAAGCTGCCGCCGTTTGCGGTGAGCACGATCGGCGTCGCGGCGTAGTAGGCCTGGGGTCCGATCGCGCCCACATTCGTGCTGCCGGCGGCGATTCCCAGCGTGCCCCCGAACTTGGCGGTGTCCCCGGAAACCCCGCAGTCATAGCTCGTCGCACCGGTGATGCCCGTGACGGTGCGGGTCGAGACCGCCAGCACGATGGCGCGGTCGGGGATCGCGATGGTGGAGGTGACGGAGGCGCCGGAAAGCCCCGTCAGCAGCTCTTCGGCGACATGGGCGCCGATGGCGGCCCCGCTCGAGGCCTCGGCAAGCGTCATGTCGGCGAGGACGGGCGCGGTGCCCCCGCCTGCGCCGACGAAGCCCGCGAACTGGGGCACGATGTCGTCGTCCGCATACCAGGTGACCGTCATGGTCGTGCTGTTGCAGGCCGAGGGGCCGATGTAGAGGGCCGAGCCGCCCAGGTGGGTCGTCTCGTCGATCGTGCCGGTCAGGGTCCAGGCGGCGCCATCGTAGGAGTGGTAGACGATGATCTTGCCGCCGCGATGGATCAGGCGGAAGTAGGCGCTCCAGCCCTCGATCGCGGTCGCAAGGGCGATGTCGGTGTTGTAGGTGCCGTCCGCGTTCCAGGCGAGCACCCGGACGGCGGGGCTGGCGCCCGAGTTCGAGCCGACGCCGACGGTGACGAAGGTACCGGCCGCACCCATCAGCACGAAGCCGTTCGAGCCCCAGGCGACGCCGGACTGATCGGATTCGCAGGCGAACTCGATCACCTCCCAGTTCGCGGGCAGGTCCCTGGTGTGGATCAGCCTTGCAGCCTCGGTGCCCGAGGTCGAGGTGATCGTCAGGCCGTTCTTGGCGTCGTCGGTGATGGAGCCTGCCGCGCCTGCGGTGCTGCGGTCGGTAGCGAAGTCGGCCGCCAGCGGGGCCTCCACGCGCTTGGCGAACGGGTTGTAGGTGACGGGCCTGCCGGAACTTCCGCCCGTCGAGAGCGCAGCCCAGCCCGAGGCGCCGTCATAGGTCAGAAGCTCCCCTGCATCCTGGTCCCAGGCGAGCCAGCCGGTCTGCGGGACGAGTTGAAGCCAGGCCCCGCCCGACCAGAGGGCAACGGACTCGTCCCACCCGGCCCAGGAACCGGTGGCGCCGGCGGCGACGATGTAGCGGTCCCCTTCGGCGGGGCTAGCGGGGGGCGCGGTCTCGGTGGTCGAGATCACCGAGAGCTGGACGATCCCGTCGAGCTGCGAAAGCGCCTCGTTCACGGTGACGTGCTTCCGGGATTGCGAGTCCGCAAGCAGCGGCAGGGCGAGGTTCGGGGTGGTCATCAGGCGGACTCCGTGATCGTCAGGGTGGCTTCGAGCGGCACGCCGCGGCCGAGTGCGCCAAGCTGGAAGATGCGGATATCGAGGCTGGTCACCGTGGCACCGAAGTCGGTGGCCTGCATGGCGGCCGTGTATGTGAAGGCGGGGGTCGTCAGATCGGTGACCGTGCGCACCACGGTGCCGGCGTTCAGGATCTCGAGTTCGTAGGCCTCGCTCGCCTCCGACATCGGCACGTCGGTCAACACCCAGCTGTCGGCCGAGAGGGCCCGGTCGCGCCGCAGCCAGCGGATCGCGAGATCGCCGCCTGCCTCGCGCCGCATCCGGGGCTGGGAGGGCGCGAAGGGCATCAGCCCGCGGCCCGCGGGCGTGAAGCTGATCGCCTGCATGATGGCATCCGTCGCCGCGGCATTGCCGGGCCCGATCCGCCAGTTCCGGGGAATGCCGAGATCGGCCTCGGCGATCGAGAGCGGCTGCAGGGTGTCGTCGAGAATGACGACCTTCGCCCCCGCGGGCGCGGGATCGCCCATGGCGTCCTCGGTGCCCCGCCTGCCGCGCAGAAGGCGGGTGAGCCTGTATTGCCCGGAAGCGACCAGCTCGGCCTGCCCGAACTGCAGCACCTCCCAGACACCGCTCGCGCTTTCCACGGCCAGCACGTTCGCGCCGTTCAGAAGCTCGGTGTCCGTGACCGAGGTGAGCGTGCCCGACGGCAGATCGACCAGCAGTTCGCTGCCCCTGTCGAACCGCCAGAGGGGGCCGGCCGGCAGGTCGGCGGCCAGCGTGCCGATCATGGCCGGCGCTGCGACGGTGTCGAGAAGGGCGAAGCCGGACGTGTCTGCGCTCCACCAGACGGCCCCCGTCCCATACCAGGGATCGGCGAACATGGCGGCATATGGTCTGTGGGCCGGCACGTCGTCCGAAAGCTGCGGCAGGTCCATGAGCGCGACCTCGGCCGGGCCGAAGACGGTGGGCGAGGGAAGCGCGGCGGTGCGGGGCTCGCCCGGGGGCAGGTCGTAGAGGGCGGCATCGGCGCGGACCCCCTCGATCGCGCGCGCGCCCGCATCGGCGATGCGGGTGATGCGATAATCCACCTGCCGACCGTCATGCTCGAGGCCAATCACGTCGCCCGGATCGAGCCGCAGCAGCGACGGCGGCAGCTTGGCCGTCAGCGTCTCGCGTCCGACCCAGGCTTCCATCAGGGCGCGGCGGCAGCGCCGGTCGGCCTCTTCGAGTTCGACGGCCAAGGGGAAGGTCTCCGAGGCGATGCGCGCGGCCTGAACGGTGCTGCGGCGGGCCTCGACGGTTGCGGTGTCGTATTCCTCGTCGGCCCTGACCAGCTGCCACTTGAGCGCCCGGGGCAGTTCCGTCTCCTGCCCGCGGGTCAGTTCCATGACCTCGCCGGAGCCGCCCGCAACCAGGTCGTCGGGCGTGACGGTCGCCGTCGCGGCGCCGCCCCGGACCCGGAACACGATCTGCCCGCCGCTTTCGACGGCATCGAAGCCGAAGTGGCGCGCGAGCACGGCGATCGAGGCGCGGGGGCTTTCCAGCGCCGCCACGGTGAAGCCCGGAACGATGTCGGACAGCTCGCTCACATCCACGTCGCTGTCGGCAAGCCCCGCGGCGCGGTAGAGATCGCGCACGAGTGCGCCCAGCGTCACGGCCCCGAGGCGGCCCGTGAGCCAGTGCCCGGTCTGCCAGTTGGGCGCGTCCGACCAGATGTCGTCCCGCGCCGGGAAGTCCGGGTATGGCCGCACGTCCCAGGTCCAGACCGCGGCCTCGGCCATGTCGAGCATGGGCTCGCCGGTGACGGACGAGACCGGGTTGTTCGCCGCGTCGCCCCAGTAGCCGAGCATCGCCTCGAGATAGCGCCGCTGCAGCGCCGCATCGGGCCAGCCCCGGGAATGATACGGCAGGGCGCTTTCCGAGGACTTCGGATCGTAGAACACGTTCGGCTGGTTGGTGCCCCTGTCGACGGCGGGGCAGCCGAGTTCCGTAAAGCGGATCGGCCTGCTCTCGGGCACCCAGTCCGTCGGCGTGGCGCTTTCGACGCCGCCCGGGCGGTCGTAATGCGCATTGCTCCACCATGACCGGATGTCCTTCGGTCGGAACACCCAGGGCTTGCCATAGGCCCCGTCGGCGATGGTCGTGCGGGTCTGGCTGTCGCGGTCGGCGCTGCTGGCGTAGTACCAGTCGAAGCGCTCGCCGCCCTCGATATTGGCCCTGAGATAGTCGAGATCGCGGACCGAGGCCCAGCCGGCCTGCGCATCGAGATGATCCGTTCCGTCCCGCCAGTCACTTACGGCCATGTAGTTGTCGATGCCGACGAAGTGGATGTCCGGCGCTGCCCAGAGGGGGTCGAGGTGGAAGAAGACGTCGTTCGATCCGTCCTGCGTCTGGTAGCCGAAATACTCGGACCAGTCGGCGGCGTAGCCAATGAGGCCCGAGGTGACCGTCAGGGTGGTCGAGGTGAGCCGGAAGGAGACGTTCGAGACCAGAATCCCGTCGGTGACGATGATCTGCACCTGCACCCAGCGCGTGCCGGCGGGCAGGGTGCCGGAACCCGCGGTGGTGTTCGATGTCGTGGTGCTGTCCGTGTCGGACGCCACGTCCAGGATGTCCGGCGCGAAGGCGTGGGGGTATGTGAGGTCCGGCGCCCCGCCTGCATCGGGCAGGCCCCAGGCCCTGATCTGCAGCCGTGCCCCGCCCCAGTGCCAGGTCTGGTCGGCGGCGACCTCGAGCGTCACGTTGCCCGCGTCGATGTCGGCTGCATCCATGCCGAGTGCGGTCACGTCGAAGCACTTGTAGAGCGTCCGCCCGCCGGTGGCGTCGGTATCGACGGTCGAGGCAGTGACATCGGGAAGCGGCGAATCCCAGCACTCCCAGGTGGGTGCCGCGCTCTCGATCACGCCGCTCGGCAGGTCGCCCGGATAGCCGACCAGTGCCAGCTCGGTGAAGTCGACGGGCAGGCTCGCGGCTCCGGTGCCGACGGTGACGAGGTTCGCGACGTCGGAGGCGAGGCGCTGAAGCTGCGTCACTGCCGGGAAGGTGCTGGCGCTGTCCCGGATCGTCGTCAACCCGCGAAGCTCGGAACCGATCAGGAAGGCGTCCACACCGCCCGCGGCGGCGCAGAGATGGGCGTAGTGCAGGATGAAGCGGCGATAGCCCCAATCGCTGCCGCCCGTCCAGGTCACGCTCTCGCCAGAGACGGAAAAATCGGAGGCCGACGCATTGCCGAAGAACGCGGCCACCTGGGCCGTCGCATCGGCCGTCTGGTCGACCGTACCGAGATAGCCCGCCGCTGGCGAACAGGTGATGCGCCCCCGCCAGGGATAGGCGTCCTGGCCGGTGCCGGCCGCGTTGTCGCTGTAGGGGTTCGGCAGGCTGTTCCCTTCGGGCACGTCCATCAGGACGAAGGGATAGAAGGTGACGCGCAGCCCGCGGGATCTGATCTCCTTTATCGCCTCGACGATGGTCGTGTCCGACGGCGTGCCGCCGAAGGCGATCTGCCCGGTGCTGTCGGTGCTGATCCGGTGGGCGCCCGACCGGTCCACGCCATCGACCGACCATGTGACGGGCGTCGTCGTCTTGCTGTCCGTCTCGACGCCGGGCCGGATGGTGCAACTGCCGGCCCTGAGATCGTCCCCGAACCAGCTGACCACCAGCGAAACGCTTTCGATGTTGGGTGCTGCCGCCTGCAGCTGATCGAGCGCCGCGACGATGTCGGGTTCGCCCGTCGTCGTGTGGACGTTCTCCGAGGCGGACGTGCCGCCCGCGCCCCGCGTGACGGGCGTCGTGCCGTAGATGAACTCGCCGGTGCCCGGAATGAGCGTCACCGCCTTCAGCATGCCCTCGACCGAATCCGCCTCGACCAGCGGCCGGAACACCTCGAAGGAGAGCTGCGGGATGCGGTTCCCGAACGCCGTCAGGTCGAGTTCCTCGAACATGACGTATGCGGTGCCGCGATACGCGGGCGCATTGCCGGCGCCCATCTTCGCCTCGATGTAGGAATCGGGGTCCTGGGTCTCGTCGCCCTTGTAGAGCCGCCAGGTGATGCCGGTAAGGTGCAGCGGTTTGCCGTCCGCCCAGACCCGCCCGATGCCCGAAATCGGACCCTCGCAGAGCGCCACGGCGAAGGAGGCGGTGTAGGTGTAGCCGGTGGTGGTGACCTTCTGGCCGCCGCCCTTGCCGCCGCCCGAGGTCGAGGTGCTGACATGCTCGGTGAAGTCGGTCGCCCAGATGATGTTGCCGCCAAGGCGCATCCGGCCCCAGATGCGGGGGATCACCGCGCCCTCTGTGGAGGTCGTGACGGTGAGGTTCTCGAGCCGCGCGCCTTCGATCCGCTGGCCGGGGGTCAGCTGCGAGACGATCCAGCTGTCGATCAACGAACCCGCGAAGGACCCCACCGCGCCACCAATCGTGGCCGCAGAGACGCCAAGGATCGACCCGCCGATCGAGGCGCCCAGCGCGGAGCCGGCGGAAGCAAGCAGGATCGAGGCCATGGGTCAGCGATTCCTGGTGGTCGCATTCCCGGACGGCGAACCGGTTCCCACTTCGCCTGGGAATGCTTGAACGGGAAAGCGGAAGGCAAAGGCAATACGCCGACGCCAGGGATCGGTCAGGGGTTCTTCAATCACGCCGGTGCGCTCGTAAGCGTGAATGAAACGGTGAATATTCTGGCGTCCATTTGTGAGAATCCCCGCATGCTTCGCGATCGCCCCCTGCCGCATCCTGAACAGCACCACGTCACCGGTTCGGGCCTCGGCAACGGCGATCTCCACCATTGCCGCCCGCGCGGCCTCGGCCAGCACTTCATGCGGCCCCGCTTCGCCCCAGTCGCGACTGTAGGGCGGCACCGGCATGGGTTCCGGGCCGACGACCTCGCGCCACACTCCGCGGATCAGGCCGAGGCAGTCGCAGCCCACGCCCTTGACAGAGGCCTGGTCGTGATAGGGCGTGCCGAGCCAGGAGCGCGCCGCCTTCACGATCCGCGCGGGCATGATCCTCGCGGCTCCCGTCACAACACCGCCCCCGCGTTGTCCTCGCCCTTTGCGGCATAGCGAATGACGGTGTCCTGGCCGGGGATATGCGGGAATCCCCGGAAGTTGACCCCGTTTGCGAAGCGGCCCGTGCAGGTCTCGAACAGCTTGTCGCAGCCCGCGGTGATGTCGAAGGTGTCGCCCACGGCAATCGCCAGCACCGGCGCTTCCAGCAGGGTGATGGTGACGTCGGTCGTGCCGACCTCGTGCATCATCACTTCGGCGTCGCGCCCGGCATTGGCGCCGCCGGTCCAGGTCACCATGCCCAGCGCGAACCACCTGTCCGCGAATGCGGAAAGCCCGGACACCGTGAAGCTCCGGTCCCCCGTGACGGTCACGACGGTGCCGCTGCCGGCATAGGCCGGGTCCGTCAGGTCCACCCCGCATCGCGCATCGCCGAGGCTTGCATCGCAACTCGCCTGAAACGTCCGCCCGACGGTCTGGCTCAGGACATGGGCCAGCGAGCGCATCTCGGCGACGAACTGCACCCGGCCCCGGCGCACCTGGCCGATGGCGCCCCGGCGCATCAGCACCCGCTGCGCCGTGTCCTGCCAGTTCACCCGCCAGATCTCGACGCTCGCATTGTCCCAGCGCCCGTCGAGGATGTCGGTCTCGGTGATCGTGGTGGAGGTCAGCACGCCCTCGGCATCCTGCGCATCGACCGAGAGGTCGGAACCGGTCCTGATCTCCGAGGCCGTGAAGCCGCTCTCCGGCTCAAACGTGGTGCCGTCAAACGTCAGCGGCACATCGTGGTCGGTGAACCCGAACACCTGCCCGTCGTTGCGGGTCAGGCGCCAGCACCAGGCCAGGGTCGTGGTGCCGGTGTCGAGGTGGGCCTGCAGGCCGGTCGGCAGGGTCTTCATCGGCAGGTCCCCGTCATGCGGTCGTCGAGATCGGCGATCCAGCGCGCCCAGGCAGGCGGCACGGTAGCGATCGTCGCGGCGGGCGGCCGGTCAAGGCGGGCTTCGCCATAGGCCAGGCAGCCCGCGTCACCAGCGCCCGTCGTTGCGGCGCAGCCGCTCAGCAGGATCAGAACCGCGCCGGTCGCGGACCGCCTTGCGCCCCGCTTCCAGCTTTCCCAGCGTCTCTTCATACGCATCGCGTTCGGCCTCCTTCCTGCCTTCGCGCTTTCCCTGCAACCGGCCCCAGAAATGGCCGAGAACCAGACCGAGACCGGCGCCCAGCGCCGCCAGCAGCCCCGCCAGGAATTCAGGCATCGCCCCGAAACCCCCGTTCGATCCGGTCGCGCAGGCCGATCAGGCCGAGACCGAGGAAGATCAGCCCGGCGGGCGAGGCGTCGCCGGTGCCGGCGAGCAGTGCGACGAGGCGGGAAAGCTCCGCGAGCGGTCCAGTCGCGGGCAATGCGATGGATGCGATGCCGGTGAGCATGGCGAGCAATCCCGCCCACCATGTCAGCGAGGTCGGTCGGATGTAGCGCATGGGGTCATCTCCGTTTGAACAGGCGAAAGAGAATTGCGGTCAGACGGGCGAAAAAACCGGCCAACCTGGGAGCGCGCGTGGGGACAGGTGCAGGACCGGTGACAGGCGGCAGCGAGGCCGGCAGCAGGAGGGCCAAAGCTTCTGCCTCGCTGAGCCGCCGGACCGGGCGCGAGAAATCCACCCGACCATTCGCATCCACGCCCCAGACCGGGATCGGGCCGGTCGGATAGCGGCCATCTCGGAACAGGTCCCGCTCGGCCTCGCGGCGCGGGATCACCGAGGCCGGCCGGCGCCAGTTGAGGAACGCCTTTGCGGCTGCTTCCCGATCGCCTGCGTTCAGATGCCGGGTCAGTGCTGCCCACGCAATCCCGCCCGTGTTGTAGTGAAACGAGACCAGCGCATCGAACTGGTGGGGCTTCAGCGGGACCGCGATGGCGCGTCGGACGTCGGCTTCGTATCGCGCGAGATCGCCACGAAAGATCCGGAACGCCTCGCGGATCGCTGCGTTGAGATCGGCGGGCATGCCGCGCGGCATCTCCACGGGGTCCGGCGCCCCCGCCGCCGCCGTGTGCCCGATCCCGAAGGTCCAGGTGCCGGCGGCATCGCGATAGGGCCCGGGCACGATTCCCTCGTGCCGGGCAAGGGCCAGGAGGCCCCGTTCGGTCATCTGCATGGGGTCACCTCAATATCGAGAGGATCAGGATCAGCGCGGCGATGGCGAGGCCGACGCGCAGGCGGTGGGCGAAGGCATCGCGCGGGTCGTCGGTCAGACGTCGCAGGCCGCGCAGCACGCGGACGAGCTCAGTCATCGCCGCCCTCCCGAGCCGAGCGCAGGCGGGCGAGCACCAGTTCGATCACCGCCGGGCCGAAGACGCCGACCAGATAGGCGGCGGAACCGGCGGCACCCCCGGCCGGGATCGCCTGGGGCGGCAGGCCCAGCCAGCTGGTGATCAGGGCCATGGACAGGCTGCCCATGCCGGCCGCGATCAGCCCGCCGAGCAGGATGTGGCGCAGCGCATCGCGCAGGCGCATCTTCGTGGTCAG
>JALTZY010000127.1 GCA_027045905.1 Paracoccaceae bacterium | reverse complement strand
CAATTGCGGCCCGCGCCTGTCGATCACCCGCGCCGTGCCCTATGACCGGGCCAATACCTCCATGGCCGCCTTCGAGATGTGCCCTGCCTGCCGGGGCGAATACGAAAACCCCGCCGACCGGCGCTTCCACGCCCAGCCCAATGCCTGCCCTGATTGCGGCCCGCGCCCGTGGCTTCGCGTCGCCGACGGGGCGGCGATGCCGGGCGAGGCGCTGGAAGAGGCCGCACGGCTGATCCGCGCCGGCCGGATCGTGGCGATCAAGGGGCTGGGGGGCTGGCAGCTTGCGGTGGACGCGACGGACGAAGCCGCCGTGTCGCGCCTGCGCGCGCTCAAGCACCGCCCGCACAAGCCCCTGGCGCTGATGGCCGCCGCCCTGGACGACATCCGCCGCTATTGCCATGTGAGCGCGGCCGAGGCGAAGGCGCTTGAAAGCCCCGCCGCGCCGATCGTCCTGCTCAGGCGGCACACAGACGGCGCGGCCCTGCCCGAGGCGCTGGCGCCGGGGCTCAGCCGGCTCGGCTTCATGCTCGCGGCCACGCCCCTGCACCACCTGCTGATGGCGCGGCTCGAAGGGCCGATCGTGCTCACCTCCGGCAATGCGTCGGGCGATCCGCAAATCACCGACGACGAGGAGGCGCGCGCGCTCCTGGGCAGGGTGGCCGATGCCTTTCTCGGCCATGACCGCGCGGTGGTGCACCGGGTGGATGACAGCGTGGTGCAGATGACGGCGCTCGGCCCGCAGGTGCTGCGCCACGGGCGCGGGCTGGCGCCGGCGCCGCTGATCCTGCACCGGGGCTTTGGCGACCTGCCGCCGGTGCTGGCCATGGGCGGCGACATCAAGAACGCCTTCTGCCTGATGGGCGAGGGCCGGGCGATGCTCTCGCCCCATATCGGCGACATGGCCACCGCCCGCGCACGCCGCGATCTCGCGCGCCGGCTGAGCTTCATGCGCGCGCTTTTCGGAGCCCGCCCGGAACGCATCGCCGTTGATTCCCACCCGGGCTATTTCGCGAGCCGCCTGGGGCGCGAGATTGCCGCAGCCGAGGGGCTGGATCTGGTCGAAGTCCAGCACCACCACGCCCATGTCGCCGCCACCATGGCCGCCGCCGGCCTGCCGCCCGACGCGCCGCCGGTGCTGGGGGTGGTGCTCGACGGGCTTGGCTGGGGTGCGGACGGCACGATCTGGGGCGGCGAGTTTCTGCGCGCGAATTTCTCCGGCTTCACGCGCCTTGCCCATTTCGCGCCCGTACCCATGCCAGGAGGCGATGCGGCGAGCCGCGTGCCCTGGCGCAATCTCCTGGCGCATCTGCACCATGCCTTCGGGGTCGAGGAAGCTGCCCGGCTGGTCGCCGGCCCGGCGGCCGGGCCGGGCCTCGCCCTGCTTTCGCAAAAACCCTGGAAGCCCGTGCTGCAGATGATCGCCAAGGGGCTGAACGCGCCCCCGGCCGCATCG
The DNA here is from genome assembly GCA_027045905.1 of Paracoccaceae bacterium. Lineage (GTDB taxonomy): Bacteria > Pseudomonadota > Alphaproteobacteria > Rhodobacterales > Rhodobacteraceae > JAAEUB01. The sequence goes on along the minus strand of JALTZY010000127.1, from coordinate 3,030 downwards.
GCGGGGCGCCTGTTTGATGCCGTTGCCGCCGCGCTGGGCCTGTGCTTCGACCGCCAGAGCCACGAGGGCCAGGCGGCGATGCAGCTTCAGGCGCTGGCCGAGCGGGCGCCGGACGGGAGCGGCGGCTATCCGGCGGGCCTGGGCGAAACGCTGGACTGGGCGCCCATGTGGATGGCGCTTCTGGACGACCTCCGGCGCGACAGACCTGCCGAAACGATCGCTGCGCGCTTCCACGACGGGCTTGCCTCGGCCCTGGCGCGGAAAGCCGCTCATCTGGCCGGGCAAGAAGGGCTCTCGCAGGTAGTTCTGAGCGGAGGCGTGTTGCAGAATGCCCGGCTTCTGGAGCGGCTGACGGCGGAGCTGAAAAGGCGGGAGCTTCAGGTCCTGCACGCGCCGGACGTGCCGGTAAATGACGGCGGTCTTGCATCGGGCCAGGCCGCGATAGGATGCACCGTGCGGATTTGAGATGCCTGCGGCACGAAGCGCCTCCGGCTCGGGGAGGCCACCTCCTGCGCCAGCTTGCCGCCCCCGGCCGCGCTCCACGGTCTGAGAAAGCGAAGTCCGGCCGGCCGTCAGAGCCGCCAGGAGCGCGCCGAAATCGCCCCGGGGCCGCCTCGGACAGCAGAGGCTTCGAGCCGGTGATGGCCAGGAACCGGCCCGGACCCGCATGCCGGGCGGCGCCGACAAGGGCCATGCCTTGGACGGCATTCGGAAAATCCGGCGGCAGGAGATCCTGCCGGCCATCCCCATGCGCTGATCCGCCACGGCACCGTTGGCTCCCCGGCCTGCGCGCGGTGGCCGGCGCGGGATCGACGAAACGGCGCGCAGGACGGCGGCGCCGGCGCTGGATCGGGCCACGCCCGGGGCTTTGTCCGGGGGCGAAGCGCGGGCGTCCGGGGCCGCGGGAAGGAGCAGAGCAAGCTCAGGCGCTTTCGTCCGCGGGTGGGGGCGGTTTTTCTGCAATAAATCGGGGGGGTGCCGCCTGTTGCAGGATGGCAATCAGCTCTTGCAGGCTTTCGGCGGGGCTTTTGCCGGATGTGTCGATACAGTTCCGGGCCTGACCGTAGAGCGGCTCGCGGCTGGCGAGGATCGCGCGCAGGCGGGCCATGGCGTCGCTGATCCCGGCCATGGGGCGGATATCGCCCTGGGCGCGCACCCGCTCCATGTGCTCCTCGGGCCGCGCCCTGATCCATATCGTGTGGAAATGCTCGAGCAGCAGGGCGAAGCTTTCCCGGTGCTCGACCACGCCGCCGCCCACGGCCAGGATCACCTGCGGGTAGCGCGCGACGATCCGGGCGATGGCCTCGCGCTCGCTGGCGCGGTAGCCGGCCTCGCCATAGAGCGAGATCGCCTCGCCGGCAGGGATGCCGTTGGCCTCTTCGGCCACTTCGGAAAGCTCCAGAAACGGCAGGCCGAGTCTTTCGCCCGCGCGCCGGCCGAGGGTGGACTTGCCCGCCCCGCGCAGGCCCATGAGCGCGAAGCGGCCGGCCGGGGCACCGGCCGGGTCCGGGCGGGCGACCAGCTCGGCCACCTCCGCGCCCAGCGCCAGCGCCACCCGGTAGAGAAGCGCGATCGAGATATTGCCCCGCCCGGCTTCGAGCGCGGCGAGGTAGCGCTCCGAGAGCCCCGAACGCCCGGCAAGCCGGCGCCGGGTGAGGCCGGCAGCCTTGCGCCGGGCGCGCACGTTTTCGCCGACCCGGGCGAGGAAGACCGCCGCCTCCTCGCGCCCCTGGCTGCCGGTGAGAGAGGGCGGGCGGGCTTTCATCGGTCCGCCACCAGCGGGGCGAGGCGGGCGCGGATCTCGGTCGGGGGCTCGCGCGGGGTCATGGTGTCGGAGACCACGAAGACGCAGGTGAAGCTGCCCGTCCAGCAGGTCCTGCCGTCCTGGCTGCCGGTCACGCTGAAGCTGATCGAGGTGGCGCCGAGGCGCGCCACTTCCACCGCGCAGGCGAGCTTGTGGCGCGGGGTCACCGGCGCGCTGAAATCGAGGCTCAGATGCACGAAGGGCGTGCCGATATTCTGGTCCAGATTGAGCGCGTACCAGTCCGCCCCCACCACTTCGCGCCAGAAGGCATCAATGGCCTCGAGCGCGAAATAAGGGATGCGCCCGGTATAGGCGATGGCGGCCGGGTCGCAATCGGCCCATCCGACGGTGATTTCGTGGGTGAAAGCCGCCATTCGGCCCGCCTTTCAGTAAGTGTCCACATGGTAGCGGCCCTGGGCCAGCATCCGGGCGCGCAGGGCGGGCCAGTCGAGCCCGGCGCGCGCGGCGACTTCGCCGAGCGCCTCTTCCACCCCCGGCTCCATCGCCCTGAGCCCGCAGAGATAGATGTAGGTATTGGCGTCATGCAGCATCGGGGCGAGCTTTTCGGCGGCCTCGCGCAGGGCGTCCTGCACATGGCGTTTGGGCTGGCCGGGGATGCGGGAAAAGGCGAAATGCTTGGCGAGGAAGCTTTCGGGCACCTTTTGCAGCGGGCCGTGATAGGGCAGCGCCTCGGGCGAGCGCGCGCCGAAGAACAGGTGCAGCCGACCGGTGAGGTCGCCCATCACCCGCTGATGGCGCATGGTGAAGGCGCGAAAGGGGGCGGCGCCGGTGCCGGTGCAGATCATGATGAGCCGCGCGGCGCTGTCATCGGGCATGAGAAAGGTCTTGCCGTAGGGGCCGTGCAGCTTGACCCGGTCGCCGCGTGCGAGATCGCACATGTAATTCGAGCAGATGCCGCCGGGGATGCGCCGGATCGTCAGCGAGATATTGCCGGCGCCCGGGCGCTCGCCGTCGCGCGGGCAGGAGATGGTGTAGCGACGGGCCACATGGGGGCGGCCGGTCTCGCTGGTGCCGGGCGGGTTGATGCCCACGCTTTGCCCCTCGAGAAAGGGGAAATCCGCCCCCTCGAAGCCCAGAACGATATGGCGGATGTCGGTCTCGGCCCCCGCGGCGGTGAGGCGGTAATTGCCCTGCACCACCGCCTCGATCGGGCGCGAGGGCGGGTGGAGGCCGACCACCGGCCGCGCGGCCGATCGAGGCGGTGG
>JALTZY010000126.1 GCA_027045905.1 Paracoccaceae bacterium | reverse complement strand
ATCCGATGGCTCCGCGCCCGGCGCGCTTGCCCGAACCGAAACCGCAGATTATGAAAACCAAACCCGCAGACTCTCGTTATGAATGAGGGACCAACGGGGGGCAGGTCAGCGAGCCGTTCCTTTTCGGCTTTCCGGTCGGTCTTTACCCTCAGCCCCGGTTCAGCCTGCGGTGAGGCGCTCGATTTCTTCTTTCAGGCGCAGTTTCTGTTTCTTCAGTTCGACAATCTGCAGATCATCGCTCCCGGGGTGGCGCAACTCTTCCTCCACCTGGGCGGAGAGGGCGGCATGTTTGCGGCGAAGTTCCTCCACATGGGCGCTGAGTGTCATGATCGTCCTCCTGTCTGACCGCGCATATCGCGTATATCCAGTGCAGCACAAAATACGGTCCGTGTCACGCTTCTCGCGTTGCTCCGTCCGAGTGTGGCACCGGGACATTAACAAAGTATGAACGCGAACCTTCTACCACAAGGGCAGTGCTACCCCGTCGCGCAGGATCGCGCTTACCTCCTGGCGGTAACTTTCGGCATCGCCCACATGCTCGGCTCCGTCATGCAGGATCAGCGGCGCGGCGAGGCGGAAGGCGCCGCGCCCGCCCTTGCGCGCCTGCACCAGGATCAGCGAGGCGGAGCGACCCTCGCGCGGGCAGAGCGGCTTGACCAGGACCGAGCCGAGGCGCTCGTCCATCGCCTCGAGGATCTCGGGCAGGCGGTCGGCCTTCTGGATCATGGTCATGTGCCCGCGCGGCTTCAGGCGCCGGGTCGCGGCGCTGATCCAGTCGGCCAGCGGGGCATCCTCGCCCACTGCCATTTCGCGTCCGGCATCCTGCGCCGGGGTGCCTGACAGGCGCAGGTGATAGGGCGGGTTCATGATCACGTGATCGAAGCTCTCCTCGCGCAGCTCCGCCGGCAGTTCGCGCAGGTCAGCGGTATGCACCTCCAGTTCGATGTCGTTTTCAAACGCGTTGAGCCGGGCGAGGTCGGCATAATCCTTCTGGATCTCGACCCCGACCAGGCGCAGGCCCTCGACTCGCTTGCCCAGCGACAGGATCGCCGCGCCGACGCCACAGCCAAGCTCGAGCACCGATTCGCCCGGATGGGCATTGACGGAGGCGGCTAGAAACACCGGATCGACCCCGGCCCGATATCCCTGCCGCGGCTGCATCAGCACCAGTTGACCGCCCAGGAACTTGTCTGTGGTTATCGCTTCGCGCGTGAAACCCATGCTATTTCTCCACCATGATACCATTGTCGCGCATCGCTCGCCTGGCGCGCGCGACGTCATCGTCGGGCACCATAATACGACGAGGTAAAATTCCCGTTGATCCCTCCATGAGGCTCATATGGACGTCGAGGACAAAGTGCTCTATACCCTCGCCCCGAAGAAGGGCGGTGGCAAAGGCCAGGGAAGCGGGATCGTTTGTCTCCAGAAGCTTCTTCATATTCAATGGCTTAAGGCGTCATGCGCCGAAAGCCGAGCCGGGACACGGGAACGTGAGGACATTGGACAGGAGCGCGGTGCGGCCGCATGAGGCGCTGGCGGCCTTTCTGGAGGGCGAGCTTGCGGAGGTGAATCGGCTGATTCGCGTCCGCATGAGCAGCGAGCACGCGCCGCGCATCCCGGAGGTCACGGCGCATCTGGTCGAGGCCGGCGGCAAGCGGCTCAGGCCGATGCTGACGCTTGCGGCGGCGCGGCTGTGCGGCTACGGCGGGGGCTATCACATCCACCTCGCGGCGACGGTCGAGTTCATCCACACGGCGACGCTTCTGCATGACGACGTGGTGGACGAAAGCACCCAGCGGCGCGGTCGGCCCACGGCGAATCTGCTGTGGGACAACAAGTCCAGCGTGCTGGTGGGCGATTATCTCTTTGCCCGCTCCTTCCAGCTGATGACCGAGACCGGCAACATGCGGGTGCTCGGCATCCTCTCGGACGCTTCGGCCACCATTGCCGAGGGCGAGGTGCTACAGCTCACGGCGGCTCAGGATCTGGCCACCGGCGAGGAGACCTATCTGAAGGTGGTGCGCGGAAAGACCGCCGCCCTTTTTGCCGCCGCCTGCGAGGTGGGCGGGGTGATCGCCGGGGCGGAGGAGGCGCAGGTCAGGGCGCTGCGCGATTATGGCGATGCGCTGGGGATCGCCTTTCAGATCGCCGACGACCTGCTGGATTACCGGGGCGGCGCGGCCACGGGCAAGAATATCGGCGACGATTTCCGCGAGCGCAAGCTGACCCTGCCGCTGATCAAGGCGGTGGCAAGGGCGGATGGCGAGGAGCGCGCCTTCTGGGAACGGGTGATCGAGAAGGGGTGCCAGCAGGAGGGCGACCTCGATCACGCGCTGGCCCTGCTCACCCGCCACGGGGCGCTGGAGGCCACAAGGCGCGACGCGCTCGACTGGGCCGCGCGGGCCCGGGCGGCGCTGGCGCCCCTGCCCGAGCACCCGCTCAGGGACATGCTGGGCGATATCGCCGATTATGTGGTGGCGCGCTTTGCCTGAAATCAGGTGAGCGTTACCGGGCGGATCCACCAGCCGGGCCGCTCCGTGCTCAGCCGCTGCGCCGCTTCCCGGGCCTCCTCACGGCTGCGAAACAGCGCAAAACAGGTCGCCCCCGAGCCCGACATGCGCGCAAGAACGGCGCCGGGGAGGGCGGCGAGAGCCTCCAGCGTGGCGGCGATCTCAGGGGCAAGGGCAATGGCGGGGGCTTCGAGGTCATTGCGCTGGGCGGCGAGCCAGCGGATCAGCGCATCCGGCTGGCGCAGCGGCGGAAGTTTTCGCGGCATTGGCGGATTTTGCTTGCTCTCCAATGCCTTGAATACATCCGGCGTGGCCAGCGATACGCCCGGATTGGCCAGTACCGCCGCCAAGGGCGGCAGGCCTGCAAGCGGCGTCACCTCTTCGCCGATGCCGCGCATCCGCGCTGCCCGCCGCATCAGGCAGATGCGGATATCGGCGCCGAGCGCCGTGAGCCCTTCGGGCAGGTCGCGGCTGCCGGCAAGCTGGGCCAGCCCCAGCGCTACCGCCGCCGCATCCGAGGAGCCGCCCCCGAGCCCCGCTGCCATCGGCAGGTGCTTGGAGAGCGTGATCGCTGCCGGCTGATCGAACAGCGCCGCTGCGCGCAGGGCCAGGTTCTCCGCTCCCGCCGGCACGCCTTCGGCCATCGGGCCGGTCACTTGCAGGCTCGGTGCCGCGGCTGCGGTGAGGGTCAGCCGGTCGCCGATATTGGCAAACATCACCAGCGAATCCAGCAGGTGGTAGCCGTCCGCGCGCTGCCCGGTCACATGCAGGGTCAGGTTGACCTTGGCCGGGGCAAAGACCTTAACCGCCTTCATTGGCATAGACGATCGGTGCGGCGCCCTCTTCCTCGAGTACCTTGTCGAGTCCCACTTCCAGCTTGCGCCGGATCCGGTCGGGGTCGATTTCGCCGAGGTCGGTATCCTCGGTGATGAAGGAGAGCGCCCGGCTCCACTGGAAGCGCGCCTCCTGGCGGCGCCCGACGGCCCAATAAACATCGCCCAGGTGGTCGTTGAGCACCGGATCCACCGGGATCAGTTCCACCGCGCGCTCCATGTACCTGACTGCCGCGTCGTAATTTCCCAGCCGGTAATGCACCCAGCCGAGGCTGTCGGTGATGTAGCCGTCTTCGGGCCTGGCGGCGACGGCGCGCTCGATCATGTCCAGCGCCCGCTCCAGGTTGCGCCGCTGCTCGACCCAGGAATAGCCGAGATAATTGAGCACCGAGGGCTGATCCGGGTCGATCTCCAGCGCCTCGAGGAAATCGGCTTCGGCCTCGTCCCAGCGGTCGGTCTGCGCCCGGCAGATGCCGCGGACGAAATACAGAACCCAGCGCTGGCTCTCGGACTTGTCAACCAGCTCCACGGCGCGGTCATAGGGCGCCAGCGCATCCTGACAGCGACCCTGAAGGCGGTAGGTGTCGCCCAGGGTCTTCTGCACGTCCGGGTCGTCGGGAAAGGTCCGGGCCAGGGTCTCGAGCACCTCGATTGCTTCCTCGGCCCGGTCGGCATTGCGCAGGACCTCGGCGCGCGAGAGGCTTGCCGCGAGGTAGAGTCGGCTGCTCTCGGGAACGCGGGCATAGGCGGCGGCGGCAAGCTCGTGCAGCTCGAGCATTTCCAGGAGCGCGGCCGAGAGCAGCAGCGCGTCGTAATTCTGCGGGTCGAGATACTCGCCGGTGCGGCTGTAGAGCAGGACCACCTGGGGCTGGGTGTCGCGTGCCAGTACCTGGGCGATGGTCGCGAACACATCGGCGAGCACCTGCACCGGACTGGTCACGACATCAAAGGCCAGCGGCTTGCCGGCGGCCAGTTCGGCGCGCATCCGGCGGATCTCCGCGTCTCCGCCGCCGGGAAAGCTGGCGTCGATCAGCTCTATCGCCTCGGGGCCTCGCTCAAGCTGGCTGAGGATCTGCGCCAGCGCCATCACCCCTCGCCGGTCCAGCTGCAGGCGCGGCCCTTCCCGGCCGGTCAGGATTGCGGCAGCAGAGGCGAAATCGCCGCTCATGGCCAGGGCCAAAGCCCGGTGGTAAGGAAAAAGCTGTCCCGGGTCGCTGCCTTCCTCGGCGGCGCTGAAGATGGCCATGGCCCGTTCTGCCTCGCCCTTGCCGAAATGGGCCCATGCGCGGATCAGTTCGTCCACGGCGGTACCGACGGAAATGCCCCGGTCGAGCAGGCGGAGCACGTCGTCCCAGCGCCCGTCGTGAATGTAGCCTGCCAGCAGCACCAGCCCGGCGATCTGGTTCTGCGCCTCGAGCGCGTACAGACGCTGGGCGATGGGGCGGGCTTGGTCGTACTGGCCGAGGCCGATCTCGGCGATCAGCAGGCCCTCCATGAGCCGGGCGTTTTTCGGGTCGCGGGCAATGGCGCGGATGCCGTATTTCACCGAAGCGGCGAAGTCGCGGCTGTATTCTGCCTGGCGCGCGGCCAGGTAGGGGCCGGCGATGCCTTCGGCCCGGGCGGCGGGGGCTGACAGGGCCACGCCCGACAGCAGCAGCGGAAGCAGGCGGGTCAGTAACGAAATGCGCAAGGCGGTCCTCTCCTGGGGTTTTGCAGGCAGCCTAAAGGGCGCGGCGGCCGGGTGCAATGCGTCTGACGGACCGCCATCTCCGGCTGACGCAGGTTTTACCCGCCCCGTGCGCTCCCGTGCGCGCTACATGTTGCCGTAATTCGGCCCGTCGCCGCCCTGGGGCACGGTCCAGGTGATGTTCTGGCTCGGATCCTTGATGTCGCAGGTCTTGCAGTGGACGCAATTCTGGAAATTGATCACGAAGCGCGGCTCCTGGCCCTCTTCGCGCAGCACTTCATAGACCCCGGCCGGGCAATAGCGCTGGGCCGGTTCGTCATATTCGGGCAGGTTGACGCGGATCGGGATGGTGGGGTCGGCGAGCTTCAGGTGGCAGGGCTGGCTTTCCTCGTGGTTGGTGGCCGAGAAGCTCACATTGGTCAGCCGGTCGAAGCTGAGCTTGCCGTCGGGCCTGGGGTAGTCGACCCTGGGCCAGTCGGCGGCCTTGCCGGTGGCGGCGGCATCGGACTTGCCGTGCTTCAGGGTGCCGAACAGGCTGAATTTGAAGAGGCTCTGAAACCACATGTCAAAGCCGCCCAGCGCAAGGCCTGCCAGCGTACCCCAGCGCCCGTTCATCGGCGCCACGTTGCGCACCGGCCGGAGGTCGCGCCCGACCGGCCCCGCGCGCAGCTCGCTGTCGTATTCCTCAAGCGTATCGCCCGCGCGCCCGGCCTTGATCGCCGCGACCGCCGCTTCGGCGGCGGCGATGCCCGAGAGCATGGCGTTGTGATTGCCCTTGATGCGCGGCAGGTTCACGAGCCCCGAGGCGCAGCCCAGAAGCGCCCCGCCGGGAAAGGCGCTCCGGGGGATCGACTGGTAGCCGCCCTTGGTCACCACCCGGGCGCCGTAGGCGATGCGCTTGCCGCCCTCGAGAAGCTCGGCGATCATCGGGTGATGCTTGAGCCGCTGAAACTCCATGTAAGGGTAAAGATGCGGGTTCTTGTAGGAGAGATCAACGATCAGGCCGATATAGACCTGATTGTTTTCAAGGTGATAGATGAAGGAGCCGCCCCCCGTCTTCCAGCCCAGCGGCCAGCCCATCGTGTGGGTGACGGTGCCTTCGCGGTGCTTTTCCGGCTTCACCTCCCAGATTTCCTTCATGCCAAGGCCGAATTTGGGAAAGTCCGCCTTCTCATCCAGCCCAAACTGCGCAATCGCCTGCTTCGAGAGCGAGCCGCGCGCGCCTTCGGAGAGGAACACGTATCTGCCATTGAGCTCCATGCCCGGCTCATAGGCCGGCCCCGGCGTGCCGTCGGCATTCTTGCCGAACTCGCCCGCGACCACGCCGCGCACCGAGCCATCCTCGCGGTAGAGAAGCTCCGAACAGGCCATGCCGGGATAGATCTCCACCCCCAGCGCCTCGGCTTCGCTTGCCAGCCAGCGGCAGACATTGGCCATGGAGACGATGTATTTGCCGTGGTTCGACATCAGGGGCGGCATCAGGAAATTGGGGATGCGCAGCCCGCCGCCGCTGCCGAGCATGTAGAATTCGTCGCGCCGGACCGGCACGCTGATCGGCGCGCCTTTTTGCTCCCAGTCGGGGATCAGCCGGTCAAGGCCCACCGTGTCGAGCACCGCCCCCGAGAGGATATGCGCGCCCACTTCGGAGCCCTTTTCCAGCACCACCACCATCAGGTCCGGGTCGAGCTGCTTGAGCCGGATCGCGGCCGAAAGCCCCGCCGGGCCGGCCCCCACGATCACCACATCCACATCCATCGCTTCGCGTTCTACCTGGCTCATCGCGCCTCGCCCTCCGCCTGAAACTCGCCCGAGGGTTACAAGCGCGCTCCTGCCCGGTCAATCGGAACCATGCGTCAGGTCGCGCTTTGACGGGTCCGCCCCCTGAGCCAGAGCCAGAGGGCGAGCACCGCCAGTGCGGAGAAATAGCCATCGACCGCGTAATGCCAGCCGAGAAAGACCGAAAGGAAGATATAGACCGCCACAAGCGCCACGCTCAGCGGCATGAGCCAGCGCGCGCGCTCGTAGAGATAGAGCGCAAACATGGTGGCGATGCCGATATGCACGCTGGGAAAGGCCGAGATCCCCGAGCCCGCCTCCCTGGCCCCGCTCCGATAGGCCTGCCACAGCCGCTCCTGCAGCGCCCCCACGCCGCTGTCGGCAATGCCGATCCGCTGCAGCGCCTCGGTCAGGCCCGAGAAGGTCTCGCCCCCCAGCAGCCGGTCGTAATAGACCGGCCCCACCGACATGAAGGCGAGCGCCACCACGTTGCCCAGCCCGATCCAGGCGAAGAACCAGATCAGCAGAAAGCGCCGCTGGCGCGCCTCGTCGCTGTCGAACAGGATCAGCAGCACCGGCGCAAACATCGCCGGCACCAGCCAGGCGCGGAAATAGACCAGGTTCGCCAGCCCGAGGTCGATCCGGTCCGCGATCAGGTGGGTCAGCCGCCAGGGATCCGTGCCCAGATGCAGCAGCCGGTCAAGCTGCGCCATCAGCGGATCGGCCCAGAAGTCCACCGCGAAGGGCAGAGAATTCTTCAGCATGGTAAAGGTGAGAAAGAACAGCATGCACAGGAACACCGCCAGCACCGCCCGCGGCAGACGCGCCAGCAGCTCGCGCCAGGGGATCAGCAGGAACAAGAGCGCGAAGAACGGGAGCACCCACCAGGCCAGGTACACGAACAGCGCCACCGAGCCGGGCAGCTTCGAGAAGATGCCTTGCAGCAGGTCGGCCGGGTTGTCGCGAAAGATGGCGACGAAAAGCCCGCCCGCCAGCAGGTAGAGGAGTGTCGCGCGTAATAACAATGCCATTGCAAACTGCTCGTTTTTGCTTTTCTTTTGGGGCAACCTAACGGATGGGCATTGACTTGCCTACCGTCAATGCCAAATGGCGGCATGTGCATGAGGGAAACCCGCGATCGCGGTTCGCCCTGCCCGCCACAACGAACAAAGGCTGTCATGGAAAAGATACCGCTGACCCGCGCCGGATACGATGCGCTGAACGAGGAACTGAAACAGCTCAAGACCGTCGAGCGCCCGGCGGTGATCCGGGCGATCGCCGAGGCGCGCGAGCATGGCGACCTGTCGGAGAATGCCGAATACCACGCCGCGCGCGAGAAGCAGAGCTTCATTGAGGGCCGGGTGAAGGAGCTCGAGGGCATCCTGGCGCTCGCCGAGGTGATCGACCCGGCGACCCTCTCGGGCACGATCAAGTTCGGCGCGACGGTGACCATCGTCGATGAGGATACCGACGAAGAAAGGACCTACCAGATCGTCGGCGAGCCCGAAGCCGATATCGAGGCAGGCAAGCTCAACCTCAAGTCGCCGCTTTCGCGCGCCCTGATCGGCAAGGAAGAGGGCGACTCCATCGAAGTGCGCACGCCGGGCGGCGAAAAGGCCTACGAAATCCTGTCGGTCCGGTTCATCTGACCAGGAGGCACAGCCGGGAGAGTGACCATGCCAGACGAAGAGCCCCACGCCCCCCCGGTTTCGCTTGGCGTGTTCGGCCGGGCGCACAAGAGCAGGATCAGCGGCAGCGAGGCCATCGCCCTTGCGCTCTCGCTGATCTGGCTGGCGGGCTGTGCGGCCTTCTTTCTGGTGCTGGGCGGCGGAGTGCGCGAAGATGCCTCCGCGCAGGGACTCAGCGCCAATCCGCTGCAATTCGTGCTGACCATCCTCGCCGTGTTCATGCCGGTGGCAATCATCTGGGTAGCGGCGGCGGCGGCGCGCTCGGCCCGGATCATGCGCGAAGAGAGCGCCCGCCTGCAGGCGGCGATCGACGGTATGCGCCACACCTACCTGCAGCACCAGCAGACCGCCGGGCTGGGGCCCGTGGCCTCGAAGGTGGAGCAGAAGCTTGAAGAAATCGTCAGGGTCCAGCGCCAGACCGAGAGCGCCATCGCCACCTTCACCTCGACGCGCGCGGCGCGCGAAAAGGTGCTGAAGACCGCCGCGCCGGAGCCGAAAACTGTCCCCCCGGCCACCGATACGGACGAGGCCCAGCCGGTGCTGGAACTGGGGACGGATGCCGAGGAACTGGCCCCGCCCCTGTCAATGGACGATTTCATCCGCGCCATGCACTTCCCGGAAAATCCCGACGACCGGGAGGGCTTCCGCGCCCTGCGCCGGGCGCTCGGGGATCACAAGGTCGCAAGCCTCGTGCGTGCCGCGCAGGACGTGCTGACCCTGCTCAGCCAGGACGGCATCTACATGGACGACCTGCGCCCCGACATGGCCCGCCCGGAGATCTGGCGCAAGTTCGCCCGCGGCGAGCGCGGCCGGGCCATCGCCGCGCTCGGCGGCATCCGCGACCGCTCCTCGCTGGCGCTTAGCGCCGGGCGGATGCGCACCGATCCGGTCTTTCGCGACGCGGTGCATCACTTCCTGCGCCGGTTCGATCAGGTCTATGCCGATTTCGAGGCCGAGGCCACGGACCAGGACATCGCCCGCATGGCCGAAACCCGCACCGCCCGTGCCTTCATGCTGCTGGGGCGGGTGACGGGGACATTCGACTGAGCGGTAATTCGGCCAGCCCCGCACCCTGGCGGCCAGGCGATTTCCTGCGAAAACCGGGTCTGCGACAAGACGCCCCGGGACCCTGCCGGAGCGTCTCGGACGGAAGGAGCGGGTCAGTCGAACTTGCCCGAAGGCGCCAGCACCTGGGCCTCGCCGCGCAGGACCGGCTTGCCGTCGATCAGGCATCGGGTCGCCAGCGTGACGCGGCGCCTGGCGTGGTCTATGGCGGTGACGGTGACTTCGGCGCGCACGATGTCGCCCGGGCGCACGGGGGCGAGGAACTTGAGGCTCTGGCCGAGATAGACGGTACCGTGGCCCGGAAGCTGCTCGCCGATCACCGCCGAGATCAGCCCGGCGGTGAGCATCCCGTGGGCGATGCGGCCGCCGAAGATGGTGTCGCGGGCGTAGTCGTCATCCAGATGCACCGGATTGCGGTCGGTGGAGACTTCGGCGAACATCTCGATATCGCGGTCGGTCACCTGCTTGGTCAGGTGGCGGGTCATGCCGATTTCGAGCTCTTCGACACAGATGGTGCCGCGGGGGTAATTGTCCAACATTCGATCCTCGGGTAATAATGGTTCGCCCATGGGTGAGTATTGGCAACTTTATTGCTTTGCGGGTGCGGAAATGCAAGCGGGAAATGCTGCGATGCGCCAATCGGCCGGGAGAAACGATTTTTCGCAGAAAAATCGGCGCCTATCGCAGGTAGCCCATGGCATAGGTGGGCGTGGTCATGTGCGCGCTGGTGTAGGCTTCCAGCGCGGCCGGGTCCGGGGCGCCGTTCGCGTCCAGCGCGATTTCGTCGGCGGCAAGGCCGGCGGTGAGAAACAGGCTGTCGATATCCTCGCGCATGGCCCCGGCAATGTCGGTGGCAATCCCGTCTCCCACGGCCAATATCTCGCGCTCGGCGACCAGCGCGCCCATCTCGGCAAGGCGGGCGCGGGCGAGGTCGTAGATCGCCGGGTGCGGCTTGCCGAAATAGAGGCTCTCGCCGCCCATCTCCTCGTAAAGCTGCGCCACGGCGCCCGCGCACCATTCGCGCCTGCCGCCGCGATCCACCACGATATCCGGGTTGGCGCAGAGCAGCTTCAGCCCCTTCTGCTTGGCATAGAGCAACTCTGGACGCAGGTCATCGAGCGGGGCGAAAGGGTCGAACGGGCCGGTGCAGACGATGCCCTCGGCCTCCTCGAGCGGCACCTGTTCGATCGTCACCGGGTCTTTCACCACCTTGATCGGGTCAAAGAAATCCTGGTCATGCGATTCACCCATGAACCACACCTTGCGCCCCACCACGCCGCGATACATGGCGGCGCGGGCGCTGTCGCCGGATGAGGCGATCACGTCCCAGGCATCGCGCGGCAGGCCCATCCGGTCGAGATGGCGGGCGACGCTGGCGCGGTGGCGCGGGGCATTGGTCATCAGCAGCACGAAGCCGCCCCGCTCGCGGAAGGCCCTGAGCGCCGCCACCGCCGCCCGGTAGGGCCGCACCCCGTCATGGACGCAGCCCCAGAGGTCGCAAAACAGCACCTTGTAGCGGGCGGATACCTCGGCGAGGTTGTGGATGATCTGGGTCATGCGCGCTCCTCGCCGGCGTCCCGGCCGCTCAGCCCTTGAGGGCCGGGATGATCTGCTTCTTGCGGCTCATGATGCCGGGCAGCACCACGCTGTCGCCGCTGGTATCGGTGCCGAAGCTGCGCGCAGCGATCTCCTTCACCGCGTCGTCGGGCAGCAGCAGGGTGGCTTCCTCGTTGAGGATATCGACGATGAACAGCAGCACCGCGTCCACCCCGTCCTCGGCGGCGACTTCCGGCATCGCCGCCATCAGCCCGGCCTTGCGCGCGAGCACCACGGCGGGCGCGGTGGTTTCGAGCACGCTCACGCGCAGCTTGCGCCCGCCGATCTCGAAGACCTTGGAATCCGCGCGCAGCAATTCGGCATCGGAAAAGGCCGAGACGTCGGACTTGGCGGCAAACATCTCGGCCGCATAGGCGGGGATGTCGAGCCCCAGATCGGCGGCCAGTTCGGCGGCGATCTTGCGGTCCTGGGGCGTGGTGGTGGGGGAGCGGAATTCGAGCGTGTCGGAAAGGATGCAGCTCAGCATCAGCCCCTTGACCCAATCGGGCGCGCGGGCGAGGTCGCGCCCGATCAGCCAGTGCATCACCGTGGCGGTGGCGGCCACCGGGCGGATGGTGAGCTTGAGGGGCGCGGCGGTGGCAAGCCCGCCCGCGAGCATGTGGTGGTCGATGATCTCGGCGATGTTGGCCTCGCCGATATTGTCCGGCAGCTCGGTCGGGTTGTTGGTATCGACGATCACCACCTCGTCGCCCGCCTCGAGCGCGCCCAGGGTTGCGGGCACCTCGCGCCCCCACCGCTCGAGCACGAAGCGCGCTTCGCTGTTGGGCGGGTCCTGCACGAAGGCCTGCGCCTGTTTGCCCTGCGCCTCGGTGAGGTACCATTCCCAGATCAGGGCCGAGCAGGTGGCGTCGGTATCGGGGCCCTTGTGGCCGAAAATCTTGATCATTCCGTGTATCCTGACTGTTCGGGTCTGCGTCCTGTCCGGCGTCTTATAGGGGCCTTGCCCGGGCTTGTCACGGGGCTGTCGGCGGGGCGGCCATTGCGCTACAAGGGCGCATGGACAGGCTCAGCGAAACCGATCTCTATGCTCCGGTCAAGACCTGGCTCGAAGGTCTCGGTTACGAGGTCAAGGCCGAAATCGCCGGTGCCGATGTGGTCGCCCTGCGCGGAGAGGCCGAGCCGGTGATCGTCGAACTCAAGACCGGCTTTTCGCTCACCCTGCTACAGCAGGCCGTGGCGCGCCAGGCGGTGAGCGATGCGGTCTATGTCGCCGTGCCGCGCTGGAAGGGGCGTACGGGATGGCGGGCGTTCAAGGGCAATCTGGGTCTGTGCAGGAGGCTGGGGCTCGGGGTGCTGAGCGTGCGCCTGCGCGATGGCCTCGTCCAGCTTCACCACGACCCCGCCCCGTACCGCCCGCGAAAATCGCCCGCCCGACGCGCCGCCCTGCTGGGTGAATTCGCCCGACGCACGGGCGATCCCAATGCCGGCGGTACGCGCGGCAGGCTGATCACCGCCTACCGGCAGGATGCGGAAAGGCTGCGGGCCTATCTTGCCGAAAACGGCCCCTCCAGGGGCGCGGAGGTGGCCAGGGCCACCGGCATCCCCGAGGCCACGCGCATGATGCGCGACAATCATTACGGCTGGTTCAGGCGGCTGGAAAGAGGCATCTACGGCTTGAGCGGCGGCGGCTCGTGATCCCGCGGCTTCGACTCTCCCGCGCGTTTGCGCGCGCTTGCCGGGCGTGCGGTGCCCTCAGGCGGCGCGCAGGAAGACCAGCAGGTCGTCCTCGCTCATGTCGGGCCGGAAGCGGTAGCCGCCAGCGTCGAAATCCTCGAGCCCTTCCGGGTCCGCCACCCGCCGCTGAACCACGAAGCGCGCCATCGCCCCGCGCGCCTGCTTGGCGTAGAATGACACGATCTTCGGCCCCTTCTCGCTGTCTTCCATGAAGACCGGCGTGATCACCCGCAGCCCCAGCGCCGGGCGGTCAGCGGCCTTGAAATACTCGACCGATGCGCAATTGACGAGCGTATCGGTGCCGATCCGCTCCGCCTGTTCGGCGAGCGCCTGCGCGATCCGGTCGCCCCAATATTCATACAGGTTGCGCCCGCGCGGGGTCGCAAGCCGCGTGCCCATTTCCAGCCGATGCGGCATGATCCGGTCAAGCGGGCGCAGCAGGCCATAAAGCCCGGACAGGATCCGCAGATGCTCCTGCGCGTAGGCCATTTCATCCGCATCCAGCGTGCGCGCTTCGAGCCCGGTATAGGTATCGCCCGAAAACATCTCCACCGCCGGCTTCGCCCCCTCGCCGCTGGCAAAGGCACGAAAGCGCGTCGCATTCAGCGCCCCAAGTTTCGGCGAGATACGCATCAGTTTCTCCAGATCCTCGCCGCTCAGTCGAGACGCGATCTCGGCCAGCTGGTCCGCCTCGGACTGAAAGACCGGCGCGCTGCCTGCCTGCCGGGCCGGGCTTTCATCGAGCTTCTTGGCGGGCGAAATCACGACCAGCATGCTATTCTTCCTCCGCAATTGCCGCCAGAAAGGCGGTGCCAAACCGTTCCAGCTTCTGCGCATCCATACCCGCAATCCGCCCCAGCGCGTCAAGGCTGGCGGGCCGGCGCTCGGCGATATGCCGCAGGGTCGCGCGGGTGCAGGACATCGGCTTGCCGGTGCCATCCGCCCCGCGCGCGAGCTCGGCCTGCACCGCCTCGAGCCGGTCAAACAGCGCCCCGGCGGCCCGCCCGGCCAGCTTGCGCCGGGCCGGGTGCATCTGCGGCACCGGTGCGCCGGCGATGACTTCGAGGAAAATCGCCCCGTAGCGTTCGAGCTTCTTCGCCCCGATCCCGGAAATGAGGGCCATTTCGTCAAGGTCGCGCGGGCGCTTCTCGGCCATTTCGATCAGCGTACGGTCCGGGAAGATCACATAGGCCGGCACCCGCTGCGCCTCGGCCAGCGCCCGGCGCCTGGCCTTGAGCGCCGAGAGCAGCGGCGCGTCCTCCTCGCCGACCATGGCCCTGACCGCCGGGCGGTGGGGAGGGCGGGCGATGGTGTCGAGGCGCAGCGTCACCTCGGCCTCGCCGCGCAGCACCGGATGGGCCGCGGGCATGACCCTGAGCGCGCCGTGGCGGGAAGGGTCGGGGCGCAGGTAATCAAGCCCCATGATCTGGCGCATGATTCCCTGCCACTGGGCGCGCGAGAGATCCTTGCCGACACCGAAGGTGGGCAGGGCGTCATGGCCATGGGCGCGCACCTTGTCGGTCAGCTTGCCGGTGAGGATGTCGATCAGATGCCCGGCGCCGAAGCGCTCACCCGCGCGCAGGGCGGCCGAAAGCGCCTTCATCACCGGCACGGTGGCGTCGAACAGCTCTGGCGGGCTGGCGCAGGTGTCGCAATTGCCGCAGGGCGCGGTGTCCGCCTCGCCGAAATACGCGAGCAGGATCTGACGGCGGCAGGTCTGCGCCTCGGCGAGTCCCAGAAGCGCATTGAGCCGGACATGGTCGGCGGCGCGGCGTTCGGGCGGCGCCAGCCCTTCGTCGATCTGCGCCCGGCGCAGGCGGATGTCGTCGGGACCGTAGAGGGTGAGAGTCTCGGCCGGCGCCCCGTCGCGCCCGGCGCGTCCGATCTCCTGGTAATAGGCTTCGATCGAGCCGGGCAGGTCGGCATGGGCCACCCAGCGGATGTCGGGCTTGTCTATCCCCATGCCGAAGGCCACGGTGGCGACCACGATCAGCCCGTCCTCCTGCTGAAAGCGCCGCTCCACCTCGCGTCGCTCCCCGGCCTCCATGCCCGCATGATAGGCCACCGCCGCCAGCCCCTCCTCGACAAGCGCGCGCGCCAGCGTCTCGGTGCGCGCGCGGGTGGCGCAATAGAGGATGCCCGACCGGCCCCGCCGGGCGGTGGCGAAATCGAGGATCTGCCTGCGCGGGGCGTTCTTGGCGGCAAAGGCGAGGTGGATATTGGGCCGGTCGAAGCCGTGCAGGAAGATGCGCGGGGGCGTGCCGTCAAACAGCTTTTCGATGATCTCGCCGCGGGTCTCGCCATCGGCCGTGGCGGTGAAGGCCGCGAGCGGCACGCCGAGCGCGCGGCGCAGGGGGCCGATGCGCAGGTAATCGGGGCGGAAATCGTGGCCCCATTGCGAGACGCAATGGGCCTCGTCCACGGCGATCAGGCTGACGCCCGCGCGCGCCAGCAGCGCCTGGGTGGTGGTGGTGGCAAGGCGCTCCGGGGCGATATAGAGGAGCTTGAGCCGGCCGGCGTGAAGCGCGGCAAATAGCTCGTCGGTCTCCGCCTCGGTATTGGCAGAAGTCAGCGCCCCGGCTGCAACCCCGGACGAGCGCAGCGCGCGCACCTGGTCGCGCATCAGCGCGATCAGCGGCGAGACCACCAGCGTCAGCCCGGGCCGCATCAGCGCCGGTATCTGGAAGCATAGCGATTTCCCCGCCCCGGTGGGCATGATCGCGAGCGTGTTCTCTCCGGCGGCGACAGCGGCGACGATCTCCGCCTGGCCGGGGCGGAATTCATCGAATCCGAAGACGGATTTCAGGAGGCTCGCGGCGTCGTCCAAGGCCCCGGGTCAGTAGAACAGCGCGATATTGTTATACAGCACGATCTTGAGCGCATAGACCGCCAGCAGCGCGATCAGCGGTGCGAGGTCCAGCCCGCCCAGGTCGGGCAGGAAGGCACGGATGCGCCGATAGACCGGATCGAGCAGGCGATTGAGCCCATACCAGATCTGCGCCACGAAGGGCTGGCGGATATTGAGCACCTGAAAGCTGATCAGCCAGGACATGATGATATGGACGATGATGACGAACTGGACGACGCCCAGGAGCATAAGGAGGATCTGGAACAGGCTGGTCATGGGTCTCTTTCCGGTTTGGTTGCAGGAGATTTAGGTGCGCGCGCCTCAAAGGGCAAGGCTGACGCGAGGTTGTGGTTGACGCGGGCGGATGTCGCGCCAATCTGGTGGGCGAAAGGAGGCGCGATGTATCCGTTTGTCCGCATGGCCAAGGAAATGGTGAAATTCCGCAAGGCGCCGCCCCTGGAGCTGAACGAGAGCCATGTGAGCCATCACATCTGCTGGCCGTGGGATCTGGACCTGTGGCGCGAGCTCAATAACGGGCGTACGCTTACCCTCTATGATCTCGGGCGCATTCCGCTGGCCAGGCGGGTCGGGCTGATCGCCGCGCTCAGGCGCAATCGCTGGGGGCTGGCGGTGGCGGGGGTGAGCGTGCGCTACCGCAAGCGGGTGCGGGCCTTCGAGCGGGTCGAGATGTGCTCGCGGGCGATCGGCTGGGATCGGCGCTTCCTCTATGTCGAGCAGAGCCTGTGGAACCGGCGCGGCGAATGCGCGGGTCACGCGCTCTACCGCATGGCGGTGACGGGGCGCACGGGGATGGTGCCACCCGCCGAAGTGGCCCGGGCGCTGGGCATGGAGGCGCAGGGGCCGGACCTGCCCGCATGGGTGCAGGCCTGGATCGCGGCCGAGGACCGGCGCCCCTGGCCGCCGCAAATGTGAGGGCGGACAGAAAGAAAGATGCACATGTGGCGGACCAGCCGCCAGCCCGCGCTTGCCAGCGCCCCCCCGGGCCTGTCATACCTGAACGAAAAGAAGACAAGGAAACCAGGGGGGACGGGACATGTCCGAGCCAAGCGCCAGGAAACGCATCTGGGGATGGTTCTTTTTCGACTGGGCCAGCCAGCCATATAACACGCTGCTGATGACCTTCATCTTCGGGCCGTATTTCGCCTCGATCGTCACGCGGTATTTCATCGGAATCGGGATGGAGGAAAGCGCCGCCGATGCGCGCACCCAGTCGATCTGGTCGCTGGGACTGACGGTTTCGGGGCTGATCATTGCCTTCAGCGCCCCGGTACTGGGCGCGATGGCCGATGCGGCGGGGCGGCGGATGCCGTGGATTCGCTTTTTTTCGCTGCTCTATGTCCTGGGCGCGGCGTCGCTGTGGTTCGCCTGGCCGGATGCGTCGAATTTCTGGTGGATGCTGATAGCCTTCGGCATCGGCTTCATCGGCATGGAATTCGCCACCATCTTCACCAATGCCCTGCTGCCCGATCTGGGCACGCGCGAGGAGATCGGGCAGATTTCCGGCTCGGGCTTTGCCTTCGGCTACTGGGGCGGGGTGCTGGCGCTCTTCATCATGCTGCTGCTGTTTGCCGAGGACGAGAGCGGGGTGACGCTGATCGGTATCAAGCCATTGTTCGGGCTGGATCCGGAGATGCGAGAAGGAACGCGCTTCGTCGGGCCGTTCACGGCGCTCTGGTATGTGCTGTTCATGATCCCGTTCTTCCGCTGGGTGAAGGAGCCGCCGCGCCGTGCGAGCGGGCGGGTCAGTCTCGGCGCGGCCTTTCGTGAACTGTGGCAGACGATCCGCTCCCTGCGCCGGCGCGCCAGCCTGTCGGCCTTTCTGGCCTCGTCCCTGTTCTACCGCGATGCGCTCAACGGGCTCTACGGCTTTGGCGGGGTCTATGCGACCCTGGTGCTGAACTGGCCGATCACCATGGTGGGGGTATTCGGTATCGTCGGGGCGGTCTCGGCGGCGTTTTTCGCCTGGATCGGCGGGCGGATGGATCGCAAATACGGGCCCAAACCGGTGATCATCTTCTGCATCCTGGTGCTGGCGGTCGTCTGCACGATCATCGTCGGCATGAGCCGTGAGGCGATCTTCGGCCTCGCCCTGCCCGAAGGATCGAGCCTGCCGGATATCGTCTTCTACCTCTGCGGGGCGACGCTGGGAGCGGCGGGTGGCGCGCTTCAGGCCGCGAGCCGCACGATGATGGTGCGTCATTGCGACTCGGAGCATTCGGCGGAGGCTTTCGGGCTCTATGCCCTGTCGGGCAAGGCGACCGCCTTTCTGGCGCCGATGCTGATCGGGATCGCCACCTATGCCACGGATTCGCCCCGGCTCGGCGTCTCTCCGCTGATCGCACTTTTCGTGCTTGGGCTGGTGCTGCTGGCATGGGTAAACCCGGAGGGAGAAAGCGAAAGGTCCGCCGGATGAGGCTCTTCAAGGTCCTGCCCTTCATCGCCCTGGCCGCGGCCGCGGCGCCGGCGCTGGCCGAGACTCCGGCCAAGCGGCTTTTTGGCGCGATGAGCACGCCTTCGCGCCAGCCCGCCGAACCCGTTGGCTCTTATGCAAAGGGCTGTCAGGCGGGCGCGGTACAGCTGCCCGAGAGCGGCCCCACATGGCAGGCCATGCGCCTCAGCCGCAATCGCCACTGGGGCCAGCCGGAACTGATCGCCTTCATCGAGCGCCTCAGCCGCAAGGCGGCGCGCCAGCGCGGCTGGGAGGGGCTCTACATCGGCGACATGAGCCAGCCGCGCTGGCGCGCCGATGCTGAGCGGGCATCGCAGCCACCAGATCGGGCTCGATGTGGATATCTGGATGCTGCCGCCCGGACGGCTGGACCTGAGCCGCAGCGAACGCGAGAGCCTTTCGTCGATCTCCATGCGCCGCGCGAACGGCGCCTATGTGAATGACAACTGGACCCGCCAGCACATGAACATCCTGCGCGCCGCCGCCCGCGATCCGGCGGTGGCGCGGATATTCGTCTTTCCCGGTGCCAAGGTCTGGATGTGCGAAAATGCCCGCGGCAATCGCGCCTGGCTGAGAAAGATCCGGCCCTGGTGGGGTCATCACTATCATTTCCATGTGCGTCTGGCCTGCCCCGAAGGGGCGAAGAACTGCATCGATCAGGCCCCGCCACCTCCCGGCGACGGCTGCGACGAGGCCCGCC
>JALTZY010000125.1:4205-4582 GCA_027045905.1 Paracoccaceae bacterium | reverse complement strand
CCTCTAACCCCTCCCTGAGTTTTTTGCAACCTACCCCCTGCCTAAACGGCTGAAAATCGGCTTTGCTTGTTCGCGTCATCCAACGACGTGAGGTGTATTTCGATGCATGCCAACGACACGCAAATTGTTAGGCCGGCGGAAGCCGCCAAGCTGCTCGGTGTGAGCAAGAGCACGCTGTATCACTGGTCAAAGCACACGCCCGACTTTCCCACGCGAATCCAGGTCGGCCCCCGCACCACGGGATGGCTCAAGCACGAGCTGCTGGCCTGGCTGGAGGCCCGCAGGGACGCGGCCTGATGTCCAAGCGCCGACGCCCTCCCTACCATCGCCGCCTGGCCGCCCTGCTCGCCAATCAGGATCGCTGGGGCCGGTACGCC
>JALTZY010000125.1:508-4195 GCA_027045905.1 Paracoccaceae bacterium | reverse complement strand
ATCCTGGCGGATCATCCGCCCGTGCTGATCAGTGCCGCCGGGCCAACCCCGCGGGCTGACATCGAGGCCCTGGCCGCCGCGATCCTGCGAGACGGCTGCAAGCGGGTGCTGGCGATGGTGGATGGGCGGATCGTTCGCTACACCCCGGACATGGAGGAGGCGGCCGCATGAGCGACGAGCACCCACCTGTCGAGTATCAAGGGCCGCATGATGCCGTGGTCCGTTTCCCACGCCCAGCGAGGAACCGGCTGCCCTCGTTTGACAGTCTCGCGTGGGACATCGAGGCGGCGCGATCCGCGCCCTTGCATCCGCCCGAACTGATCGAGCGACACCTGTTCCGCACCCTGCGCGTGCTGGCGGCCGCCGGCGGTACCGGAAAGACCGCGCTGCTGCTGCATGAGGCCGCATGCCTCGCCCTGGGCCGGCCAGTCTTCGGCCTGCTGTCTGTCTTGAGTCCTGGTAAGACGCTGTACATCACCGGAGAGGACGGCCGCGAGGAGCTTCAGGCCCGGCTGGCCAGGATCGTCGATGCCATGGGATGCGATCGTGACGAGCGGGAGGTCGTGCAAAGCAGCGTGCGGTTTCTGGACCTGAGCGGCCAGGACGAGCGGCTGGTCGAGTTGGACGGCGGCAACCATCGCATGGCTGAGCTCGTCTTTGAGATCGAACTGGCCTACCAGCGTTCCGGGATCGCGCATGTCGTGTGCGATCCGCTGGCGGCCTTCGGCGCCGACGACGAGAACGGCAACGGCGCCATGCAGGCGCTGGTGAACGCCGCAAGACGGATCGGCAAGGCGCTAGGGGCTGCTGTGACGTTGTGCCATCACATCGGCAAGGCATCGGCGCGTGATGGCGCCGAGGACGCCTACATCGGGCGCGGCGGTTCAGCGCTCGCGGACGGCAGCCGCATCGTGCACGCGCTGCGATCAGTCACGGAAGACGAGCAGTCCAGGGCGCCCATGACGGCCCTGGCCGCATTGCGTGAGGCGGAACATGGCGCCCTGCTGCGGATGGCCACGCCGAAGATGTCCCACGCACCCCGGCCGCCGGCGCTGTGGATCGTGCGGGACGGATGGCGGTTCCATGCGTTTCGCGAGGTTCGCCGAGACCCGGATGCCGAGCGACAGGCTCAGGTTGAGCAGGTTCACCAGTTCCTGGTGTCCGAAACGAAAGCCGGCCGTCGCCATACGAAGCGATCGCTTCGGGAACTCAGCGCCGAACTGGGAATGGCAAGACGAGCAGTAGAGGCATGCGTTGCCAGACTCGAAGCAGAAAGGCGTGTGTTCTCGATCCCGCTACCTGCATCCGAACGTCCTGCTCGCGGAGGCAAGACGAGCTTTCTTTGCCCTGCAGAGCTTTTGGGACGGTTTGGCGAGGAGATCACACCATGATGCTGCGCCACCAATGGGCCACCAATCGCGAATCCGGGCCGAAAAACCCGTTTTTGGCGGTCCAGATGAAAATGCCGTTTTGGTGGTGCGCCGCCTATAGGGAAATGGTGGGTGGCCCACCAAAATGGGCCACCCCCACCATTCCCGTTTCCCTTGGTGGACCGATCCACCTTGGCCCACCAATGACCAGCAAACGAGGTGATGAGGGCGGTGAACGTGAAACAGCGGAAAGATTCACGCCGGCGGAACCGGAAGCCGCCGCGCAATGGGCAGGCCCTGGGGAACCTGTCGCCAGAGGAGCGGCGGCAGTACCTCAGGACCTGGGGAATGTTGACCACGACACGACGGGAGAAGTGACGATGACCGAAAGCGATGACCTGCTGACTCTGACGGCGAAGACGCGCGACCTGGCGCTGAAGTGTGGCGCCAATCTACAGAACTGGCGCCGGGAGCTGGCCGTCGACCGGCTGCGGGAGGCGCTGGCGGCGCTGGAGGAACACCCGGACCGCATGAGCGCAGACGGAGAGCTGCTACTGCGCGCACCTGGCGCAAACACTGCGTCAGGCTTTGCCTCGCAGCCGGAGCCGGAGATCGACGAAAACGCCGAGGGAATACCTGAAGCAGCCCCAAGACAGATCGGCGCTCTCAGAGCTTCTGGCTGTCCCGTGCGTGCAGCGCGACCCCTGGGCCGTTTGACCATCAACCACAGGAGAACCATCCCATGTCAAAGAAACCCATCGACCAACCCGAACCGCCGGCCGAGCTGACCCGCCTGCGCGAGCTGGAGCACCTTGAAGCCGCGCCTGAACCCGTGCCCGAGGCCGCGCCGGATGGCATGCTTACGTTCAACGACGCCTCGCGCCTCATCTCCAGATCGCTGGGTATCAACGCTGTCTCGGCCCGCACGGTGCTGAGCCGCGCCCTGGATGGTGGGCGGCTGCCCTACCGGCGGCATTTGGGGAAGGTCGTCATGGCCATCGACCGCCTGGACGCCTTCATCGAGGAACTGCGCTCGGAGCGCAAGGCAGGAGCGGCATGAAGTCAGAACGCGACCAGCGCAGTGCAGCGGCGACCTATGAGCGCATGCTGGCGCGCGAGGTCGACCGCATGCGCCGACTGCGCCAGGCCGAGCCGCGCAATCGCCAGCGACTGCCCCCGGCCTTCCAGGCGCCACGCACCCCAGGCCGTCTCTGGGATTGATCACGGCAAGATCACGGCAAGGTCACGGCCCCGAGTGGGAAGGTTTTGGGGAGGTCGCCTTGGGGAAACCTTGGGGGAACAATGGCAAGGTTATGGCAAGGTTTTTACAAGGGTACTCATGTCTCCATGTTGCTCGTTGTGATGATTCGCCGCCTTCGGGCGGCTTTCTTTTCTCTGGGCGCCAGCTTGACATTGGACGCTACTGGACTATCCTGAACCTGCCGCCGCGACACGGCGGCCCGGTTTGGCAGCCGGAAACCCACAGGCGCAAAAGCGCCGTTCGAGCGCTTTTTTCATGCCCGCGTTCATGGTGGGCCGCATCGGGAGCCCTGCGGGGCTGCCGGTTCCTGTGGGCCGGTCTGCCAACCCGGTGCGGTCCGCCACCCATTGGCAGGGGTGGCGGTCTCGGAACCAACCACAGGAGACCAGACCATGAACGACACAACCACCCGCGACCGCGCCCTCCGCGCACTCCATGAACTCGCCTCCCTGCTCGACGCCATCGCCCGCACCAGCACCGACGAAGCATCGCGCGATCTGGCCGGCATCGGCGTCCGCCTGGCCAACGAGGCCGCCGAAACCATCAGCAGCATGGCCACCACCAGCGAACGGAAGGACCCAAGGCCGCGCAGCACCAGCGCCGCCCTGCTGGAAGCCTGCGAACTGCGCCAGTACCTGGAGGGCTATTCCTTGAAACAGGACCGGCTGCCGGACGACGTGCGCAGCCGCATGCAGGTCCTGGCCGGCTGGCTGGACCCGCGAGGCATGGCGCTGAATCTCGCCTCGGCGCTGCGCGTTGCGTGGACTGCCGAGGCATCCAAGGAGCTGGAAGACGGCGACCTGCTGAACTGCCTTTGGCTGCTCTCGGATGTCGCCGACCTGCTCGCGGATGTCGTCTTCACTCGCCAGGAACTGCACGACCGCCTGCATTATGATGAACTATTGGCGATTCAGGGATTTGATGGATAGGCGGCATGACGAATCTACGCGAAGCATTCGAACGAGTGCGCAAGGCCACCGGCAGCCTGGCGGTGTTCGTCACTATGGCGGTGCCCGCTGGGCTGCCGTGTGACGTAGGTCTGACGTGGCCGTGGTG
>JALTZY010000125.1:0-498 GCA_027045905.1 Paracoccaceae bacterium | reverse complement strand
GGTGTTGGTGCTGGCATGGGGGTTCCTGGCGCTCGCCGGATGGGGGCTTGGCCCCATGATCGATGCCATCGATGAACTGGTCCAGCGAGGCCATCCTGGGGGCAAATCCGGGGGCATGTTGTAAAATCAAACGTCCTGAAATCCAGCGTGGACAAATTGTTGCGTGGATTGTTGGACAGCACCCGTACCACCATCTTTTGCCCCGAGCGGCGCGACCGGCTTCTTTCCGCAACAGGCGGGCGGTCATGCCCGGCAGGCCCTTCTATGCCATGATGAAGGACCGCCCACCGGTCGGTTGTTCATGAAACCCCATACGTCGACAGCAGCAGGTCCGATTCGCGCCGACGCCTTGCGGGCCTGGCTGGGCGAA
The DNA here is from genome assembly GCA_027045905.1 of Paracoccaceae bacterium. Taxonomy (GTDB): domain Bacteria; phylum Pseudomonadota; class Alphaproteobacteria; order Rhodobacterales; family Rhodobacteraceae; genus JAAEUB01. The sequence goes on along the minus strand of JALTZY010000125.1, from coordinate 128 downwards.
CTCCAGCGGTACCTGGGCCGGCGTGGTTGGCGAGAGCTGCTGTTGCTGACGGGTGAGCGTGCGGCGGTGTACGGGCTTGCGCGTTCGCTGCTGCCGGAATCGGACTGGCTGCCCGCGCTGCCCGGTGC